>CAYIZU010000184.1:0-3708 GCA_964367795.1 uncultured Rikenellaceae bacterium
ATGTGCAACCATACCATGATCATTCATATATACACCGAACCACTCATTCAATGGCTTATCACTTCCCCAGTTTGTTTTATCATTCCAATTTGCACCATTTGTTGAATTGTATATTGCCATTAGTATTGATTTTTGCTTAGCAATGTACTCTATGTCGAAGCCATATCCATCTTGTTGTGGATATGTTCTCCATTCTAAATAATACGGTAACATCTTTATCTCTGCAGGCACATTCCCTGATAGTTTATTGTATGTGACATCTACATATCCTAATTGAATTAAATTACTAAATTCGACTGGCATTGAGCCCGATAGTTGATTATTTCCTAAACCCAGTGCAGTTAAATTGCTTAAGCTTCCTATCTCGGTAGGAATAGAGCCCGATAACTGGTTGTCTGATAGCCATAAATAGGTTAATTTAGTTAAATTACCTATCTCGGTAGGAATAGAGCCCGATAGTATATTCCCTCCTAAATTCAGTGAAATTAAATTGCTTAAATTACCTATCTCGGTAGGAATAGAGCCAGATAGTTGATTATCTCCTAAATACAGTGAAGTTAAATTGCTTAAGCTTCCTATCTCTATAGGAATAGAGCCCGATAACTGATTGCTCCCTAATCTTAAGTCAATTAAATTTACTAAATTACCTATCTCAGTAGGAATAGAGCCCGATAATTGATTATTCCCTAAGTCCAAGTCAACTAAATTTACTAAATTACCTATCTCTGCAGGTATAGTACCCGACAGCTGGTTATCGTCTATATATAAAAGTTCTAACCTTGTAAGATTACCTATCTCTGCAGGTATAGTACCAATAAGATTATTGTAGCCAAGAGAAAGTAGCGACACACGACTATTAGCGTCTACCTCTACGCCTGCCCATTTCCATATTGGCTCGCTTGTGCCCCAATTTGTGTTATTGTGCCAGTTTGCACCATCGGTAGCATTGTATAGCGCCATTAAAGCGGCCCTATCTTCTTTATTCTCTTCAACGAAAGTCTCAATGTCAAAAGATAAATTATATAACTTACCACCCGCTAATGCGCGTGCTGGAATTGTTTTAGAGGCAATTTTC
The DNA here is from genome assembly GCA_964367795.1 of uncultured Rikenellaceae bacterium. Lineage (GTDB taxonomy): Bacteria > Bacteroidota > Bacteroidia > Bacteroidales > Rikenellaceae > JADFUS01. The sequence goes on from CAYIZU010000184.1 coordinate 1,076, forward strand.
CCATCTCTGGTGCGTACACTTATAGTAAAGTCACCAGTAACATCTGTTATGCCATCGTTCCAGTTTACCGGAACTTTTGCTATATAGTTTTGTGATGAACTAATTGTGGACTCCCCATTTATGAATACAAATGACGTTGATAGTTCTGGCTCTTCAACTTCAATAGTGCCGTCGTTTTTTAAATCCCAGTACATGTTGAAGCATGGGGCATTAGATGAAAAGTAAACTTCATCTACCTCATAACTGCCCTCAACGCCATCTTTTAGTTTTATATCAACACTTAATATAGATTGCACATTTCTTAGTGTTATAGTTGGGAATGAACTTATTGAAGCAGAAAATTTTGGTGATATCATAAACCAATACCCCTCTAAATGGTCGCTATTATCACTTGATGTCTGTGTTACTTGTGGTGCTTTGTCGTCAAAATAATAATCTATGAACTCTACATAAGTACTCCATTGATGAGTGCTTACATTTCCAGTCAGTGCAACATATTCTCTACCAACGACAAGTGTACTATCGCTATAAAAATCTGCCGACTTGCCATCTGAAGATATTGATGCTCCATCAATCTTAAATATCAGCTCCCTGCCAGTGTAGCCGCCCTCAAATATCTCCGCAAGAAATATTGAGTCGGTATCTTTCCACTTAATAGTTGCCCCGTCAATATCTACCTTTGTTGTTGGGGTAAATGATGCGCTAAGCATACTTAGGTTGTTCGTATTATCTCTATCCGAAGAGTGGTTAATATTATTCGAAATCAATTCACTCTTCTCGCAGCTAAGCATAAAACCTAGTAGAGCAATAAATATAATTTTAAATATATTTTTCATAATTTTCTTTAATTTAAATCTTCAATTATTAAATCTCCAATCTGACCCATCTTTTGAGTTAGTGTAAGAGATACTTGTGCACCCTGCATGGTGAATGTTATTGTTGCGTCACGTTTTGCACCCACATTTCCTTCACAAGTAACAAATATTCCTATGGTACCCGCTTCGCCAGTAGTAGCTGAAAGTGTTACCCATTTTGGTAGCGCGCCCACGTTCCATGTGCCATTAGCAGTTACACTTAGTGTAAAAGTATCTTTTGCCGCACCCACCTCTATTGTTAATGGGTCAATAGAAATAGAGGCAACGGCTCCCTCTTGTATAATGGTAAAATCTACTGTTTTACCTGCTATTGTAAATGTTAACGTCTCCCTACGTTCGCTAACGGTTGGGTTCTCTTCGTAGTTTAATGTGATGTCGGCATTACCTTTGCCATCCTCTGCCGATAGAGTTATCCAGTCGGGTAGTGTACTTACGCTCCACGAAGTATTACTATCTAATTTTAACACCAAACTACTTGCACTTGCTCCAACAGTTTCACTGCTCTTATCAATTGATAAAATTGGTGTTGCGCCCTCTTGTGTAAGGGTGAAAGAGGTTGATTTATTAGCTGCGGTAAATGTAATCACCTCGGTGCGCTCATCAATACTTGTATTCTCTTTATAATTCAAGGTAATGTCGGTGCTCCCCTCGCCATCTTCTGCCGATAGGTTTATCCATTCGGGTAGCGTGCTCGCACTCCATGATGTGTTACTCTCTAATTTTAACACTAAATTACCCGCGCCTACTTCAACACTTTCAGCACTCTTATCAAGTGTTAAGATGGGCTCAACACCATCTTGCTTTATTGTTATCACGATCTCCTCATCATCACCAGCAGATATCTTTAAGTATTTAATACGATCTTCGACCAACGTATTTGGTTCCATGTCGATATTGAGCGTAACATCCCCCGCAGGGCCGCTCATGGGCTCAACTTCTATCCAGTCGTCATCACTTTTAGTATCGGATAAAGAAACGCTCCAATTGGTGTTAACAGTGAACTCAACCGTACTCTTTTTCGTGTCGGGCTGTATCTCTATCTCCTTGCTCGACTCATACTCAATCTTTGGCTCGGGTGCTGGTTCAGTATCCGAACAGCCAACGAAGAGTGTTGCACAAAACAGTGCCATCATTAGTTTCTTCTCCATAGATAATTTTGAGGTCTTATATGCTCATTCCTCAGCTCGGCATAAAAAATTATATTTCTTTATAAAATGGTCGTATTAGGTGGAAATTAATTTATATATTTGCAATTAAGTTGTTAATCATAATATGTCGCTGCAAATTTATAGGAATTAATTACATTTGCAAAATATTTAGACTAAAATTTGTATATCAAAAATAATGTTGTACCTTTGTCCCCGAATATGGTGCGAGAGTGGGGAATCACTTCATTCTTGCCAAAAGGGAATCCGATGAGATTTCGGAGCTGTACCCGCAGCTGTAATCCTCGTTTTTTAGGAAAAACATTATAAGCCATTGTCGAAAGATGAGAAGGCGTTTTTCCAGAGGTAGCCAGAAGACCTGCCGTGTTCAAATGAAAATATTAAAGTGCTTCGGGTGAAGGCATTAGATATGTAGCATTTAAAGAAAATCTCCAGCGTTGATTCACTTTAATTTTTATATCTTCTTTTGCACAAAGTACTATTTGTTAAACCGGTAGGAAAGTATGCCTACCAATATATTTATTTAAAAAATGAAGAGATTTTTTTTGATGGCTCTTACAGTCATGGTGTTATTTTCTTGTGACAAAGGAAG
>CAYIZU010000185.1:0-3701 GCA_964367795.1 uncultured Rikenellaceae bacterium
ATTACCAATGGAGAGGCTTTTGATTTTGAGTTAGGTGATAGGGTATTATACCTTGGAGAGCTTATCTCTGAAGATAAAGACGAAGAAACAAATGAGACAGTATATAGTTTTAGAGCAACAAGCATGGCTAAAATCACTGTTAAAGATGTGGTACTAAAAAGTGAAATTGGCGTTGGTGATGGACCAACAGAGGAGACGTTAGGAGATAACAATGTATTATCTATATTTGACTATACATGCGATAAAGAGTATCTCGATCTTAAATTTGTTTATGAATACTCTAACCCATCATCTAAGCACTACTTTAATCTGGTTATCGACGACAGTAACCCTTACACCATAAAAGATGGAGTAATTGAGGTTAATGCAGAGTTCCGCCATAATGCAGAAGGAGATAAAGAGAGTATAGAGGCGTACGGTATCATTACCTATAAAATATCAGACTTTACCTCTCAACCAGGAGTTACAGGAATACGCTTTATTATTAGATATAAGGAGTATGAGGGTAAAGATGTTATAAAAACAATAGAAGAAGATTTTTCTGAATAATAAATAAATTAATCTTACATTCAATAATTCATTCATGATTCAAGGTGAGGGCTGCTCTTATATGGGCGGCTCTTCCTATATATACTCATTCGCGAAATTTAAAAGCAAATCATTAAAAAATATTTTTTTTTGTATTTAATAGATAGTTAATTTAGATATTTTTTCTATCTTTGTGGATTAAACATTTAAAATAAATTTAAAAATTGAAACAACATGGCATTTAAGACTGACAACCAAACACTTACGGATTTAGGTATCTTCGGAGATGGAAACGAAGAGTCGGTTTATCTGATATTCAATCGTTGCCGCACCCAAGGTGGAGCAACGTTATTGGAGCAGATGTTCCGCACTCCTCTATCGAAAGCCGAAGACATTAGACATCGTATGGAAAGTATCCGTTTCTTTATGGATAACGTTATGGAATTTCCATTTAACACTGAATTATTCGCACCTTCAGAGTATTATCTGGAGAATCCGGATATCCGTACACAATTAACAGCTGAAGATAACACCTTAAAGCGAAGAGTTAACAACGTAATGGGTAATGACACAGAATTCAACCGTATTCACAACGGTATTGTATCAACCATTGCAATTATCAATCAATTGGATGCTTTCATGAAGAAGGCAAATAATGATTATATCAAATCTCAAGCTGTTGAGATGCCCGAAGCAATTACTAATGCGGCAAAAACATTTCAAGGAGCTAAGAAGATAAACTATGAAAGTTGCGTTGTGTTAGATAAGCTTTTCCGCTTTACCGAGCACTCAAAGTTAATGAGTTTATTCAATTTTATTTACAAAATAGATTTATACTTCACTGTTGCAGAGGTATCTATGAAGCGTGGATATAAGTTCGCTGAGATATCGAATAGCCCTGAGAATATTATCAAACTAAAAGGGGTATTCCATCCTCGCTTACAAAATGCCATTGGTAACGATGTGAATTTTGACGAAGAGAGAAACATGATATTCCTTACAGGTGCAAACATGGCAGGAAAAAGTACGATAATGAAGTCTATAGCAATATCTCTTTACACGGCTCACGTTGGTTTCCCGGTAGCAGCAGAAGAGATGTTATTTACTATCCGCTCTGGTATGTTTACAACTATCAACCTTCCTGACAATATCAATGCCGGATATAGCCACTTCTACTCGGAGGTTATGCGTTTGAAAAAGGTTGCACAAGAGGTAAGGCAAGATAATAACTTAGTTATCATCTTTGACGAGTTATTTAGGGGTACAAATGTTAAGGATGCATATGACGCAACATTAGCAGTAATGGAGGCGTTTAGCACAATTGGCAAGTGTACATTTATCGTATCTACACATATCATCGAGGCAGGTGAAGTGCTTAAGGAGCGTTGCGAAAATGTTCAGTTTGTATTTATGCCAACAATTATGGAGAATGGAATACCGCGCTATCCATACAAAATGCAACAAGGGGTTACTGAAGATAGACACGGTATGATTATTATTAACAATGAGGGTATTATCGACACCCTTCGCAAGGCATTAAGAAAATAGGTAGTTATGAGTTTTACAATAGACAAACAAACCCATAAAGATTTAAATCTATCGGGAAGATATAGGTTAGACACAGTGTTTAGCATATATAACAAGACTGTAACCACAAGTGGTTCATTGTTTTTAGAGAAGCTTTTCGCTACGCCACTTACAAAGGCGGAGGAGATAAATAGTAGAAGAGATATTTTTGCATCACTTAAGGATTTTTCACACGAATTCCCTTGTACGAACGAGGAGTTTAAGGAGGCTGAAGAGTTTCTAAAAAGTACTGACTATGCACTACTACCAGTATCTTTTGCGATGATGGCAAAAACTAAAATGGTTAGTACATTGGCTTCAAGCAAACAATACGATTATATTATTGAGGGTATCAACCTAACAAGTAAGTTCCTGCAAAAAGTTAATGCTTTCCTAAATGAGGTTGCAAATTCTGTTAAAGGAACTGCTTTCGAAAGCAGAGTATTAGAGCAATTAAAAGTGTTATCAAGTCCAGAGTTAACTAAGTTCATGGGCGTAACGGTTAAGGGAAGTAATCTTCTTGGCGTTACCTACTATAACAGGTTAGTTCGTTATAAATATGGACGTAAACTATCACAGTTAATGCATGTACTATCAGAGTCTGATTGTTATATCGCTGTGGCTAAACAGGCTAATAATGTTGGATACTCTTTCGCTAACGCGATAGAGAAAAGCACTGCTTTTGTTGAAGTTGAAGATGTTAAACACCCACGTGTTAAGGGTGCTGTTGGTAATGACATTAAGATGGACGCTAGCAGTAATATTATATTCCTTACCGGCGCAAACATGGCTGGAAAGAGTACTATAATGAAAGCATTTGGTATCTCTGTATACTTAGCACATATCGGATTCCCTATTGCCGCAAAAAGCATGACTTTCGCTCCACTTGAGGGTATGTACACATCTATCAACGTACCAGATGATATATCTCAAGGATATAGCCACTTCTACGCGGAGGTTATGAGAGTTAAGGGTGTTGTTGAAGAGATTGCAACTGGAAAGGCAATGTTAATCATATTCGACGAGCTATTTAAAGGAACCAACGTAAAGGATGCTTATGATGGCACTTATGCTATAACAAAAGAGTTATCATATAGTGATAAATGTATTTTTATTATCTCTACCCATATCATGGAGGTTGGTACGGAGCTTAAAAAAGATTCTACGAATGTTCAGTATAAATTAATGCCTACAGGCATGGGAGAGGGTGGAAAACCTAAATACACCTATAAAATAACCGATGGTATCGCAGATGATAGATATGGTATGCATATTATCAATAACGAAAGAATACTTGAAATTATCAAAGGAACAATATAAGATATATTTTAATATCGTAAAAAAACTGTTTAACATATTTGTTAGACAGTTTTTTTTATATCTCATATTATAAAAATTATTCACATAAGGAATTCCTTATACAAAAAATTATTATAATTCGTATTCTTGTTATTATATTTGTGAAAAATCTGTCACACTATAAACTATATATATTATGGGAAATAACAAGAATACACAGCCCAACAAGAATGGGGCAGCTAATAATTTGGTTGGAGGGGTAATTTCGGAAGAGAGACTTAAACAGTTTACCCCATTGGGAAAAAAAG
>CAYIZU010000186.1:0-3662 GCA_964367795.1 uncultured Rikenellaceae bacterium
ATGGGTAGCTCTGCGTCTGTATCTTGAAAAGCGGCTGATGTGATAGCTGAATACATAGATACCACCTCTTTGCTCTTATTCGGAACCTCAATACCAATAGTGCCTTTCCCCGGCATTGGAGCTATTATCCTTATGCCAAGAGCTGAAAGACTAAGAGCAATATCATCCTCCAGATTCTTAATCTTTGATATACGAACTCCCACAGCAGGAACTATTTCATATAGTGTTACTGTTGGCCCAACTGTTGCCCTAATACTACTAATCTCAATAGAGAAATTAAGTAGTGTATTAACAATCCTATCTTTATTTTCGCGTATCTCTGCCTCTGTTATCTTCGCTCCAAGCTGCCTATCATCCAATAAATCAATCGGAGGCATTTGATAGCGCGACAACTCAAGTGTTGGATCGAAAAGTGTTTGATCTATATCTTCAGCATCAAGAGCATCACTTTCGGTTTCTATAATTTTACTTCCTCCATCTTTTGACTGAACAATGTTAGTATCACCACTAACCACTATCTCAAACTCTTCACTGTTCATATCGTCTCTATGAGTACCACCACGTTCTGCCTCATCGCGAGTAGCAACATCAAAAGTGAAAGGAACATCATCATCTTTAGCGGCAACCTTCTTCTCCTCTTTCTCAACCGTAGAGACCTTTTTGCGTGTCTTTTTACTCTCCACAGGGTACTCAATAGTTAAATCAACATCCGCTTCGGACTCAAAAGGTGCATCCCCAAATATATCATCCATATCATCAACGATAGTATTCGCAGTTTGTGGTTTAGAGAATGGGTTAACAACGTTTTTGGATGTTGTACCACCCTTTTCGTTCCTCACAGCATTCGCGTTAGCAATAACTTTATCTTTATTTTTACTCTTACCAATGAATATAAAAGTTAGTACATAAAGAATAGATTTATATATTGCCTCAAAAATAATAAGGCTCTTAGGGAATGTGTATATAGACCATAAAAATGCTGCAACGATTATAAGTAATAGACATCCAGCCTTACCAAAATATCCATCTAAGAAGTCGGTCATCATTAAGCCAAAACCACCACCTAACGAACTGCCATATATACCTTTCATCTCTGGGCTAAAGAATGTAGCGGCAGTAGCCCATATAACCATACCCGTAACAACTGATAGGGACACTTTCAAAAATAGTAAATTCTTACGATATACAAGAAAAAATGATAATATCAATGATGAGAGAGGTAGCATAACACCAAAAATACCAAACCAGTCTGACACCAATACCTTTCCAATCATTGCTCCCATTTTTCCGGTATCGTTAGCAAGTAAATCACTACTTAATATCCCGCTTAAAATAACAGACTGATCCTCCTCCCATGTCAATATATAGTTTACCGCAGCAAGCAAGGCATATATCGATATAGCACATATAACGAGCATAATAATAATAGATATATTGCGTTTTGCCGTCTTTGATAGGCCCCCAGTACTATTACTCTTCTTAGGTGCCACCTTAGGTTTAACCTTTCCTTTGTCAATAGCATCACGCATAGCAGCATTCCTCTCGGTAGAGCTACGAACAGGACGCTTAGCCCCTACCGACGCATTACCACTCGTTGCTGAACGACCTCTCACAGCACCATTTTCTCCACTCTTCACTTTTGGGGTAGCCACCTTAGCTCCTCCTACCTTTTTATCTTGCTCCATATATCTTATTACCTTATCTTATGCATATCAAATCTATTTTTGAGTATATCTATATACTCTTCACCTCCACCTGAAGAGAGAAACCTCACTCCTCCCCCCGATTCATTAAGCAAATCACGTTGCTCTAATAGGCTCTTTACTCGCCTTGCAATTGCTCCAGCCGGATTAATTATCTTTATATCCCGTTGACCAATTATACGCTTAATACTGTCAATCAAAAAAGGGTAATGTGTGCATCCTAATGCCAAACAATCTATACCCTTATCAAGAAGCGGTTGAATATAACCTCTTAGTAGTGTTTCACACTCTTCACTATTCTCACTCCCCTCCTCAATATGTTCAACAAGCCCATCTCCGGCAACTTCATAAACAAGTTGTCCACTACCATACATATCTGATAAGCGCCCCACTTGATTTGAAGTAATAGTAGGTCGTGTTGCTATAACACCCACCACCCCACTACGTGTCAGCTCAATCGCTGGACGAACTGCTGGCTCTATGCCAACAAATTCAATATTTGGATATTTATTTCGTAATGAAACTATCGAATTAGTGGTTGCAGTATTACATGCTACCACTATCAATTTTACTCCATAACTCAATAAAACCTCCACCGCTTGCTCACTAAGAGCCGTTATCTCATCGCTACTCTTATCGCCATAAGGGCAATTTGCAGAGTCGGCATAATAGATAACCTCTTCATACGGCAAGAGAGAGACTATCTCTTTAAGAATAGTTACTCCCCCTACACCTGAATCAAACAATGCTATTGCGTTACTACGTTTTTCACACACAGCCATAAATCACTTATATAGATGTTAATAATATTTTTAATGGTTTTAATAACATCTAACAAAAATTACTCCTTTTTATTTTTATTCCACCTCCCAAGTGTCACCACTATTCAGAAGGTCGTCAACGCATCTTATTTTAGAGTGAGCAATAACATCTTCCACTTGGTTCTTAAGGTTTATTTCATATGTGGTATCATCCACAGAGCGTATAACACCTAAAGCAACAGGGAAATTTGGTGCTTTCATACCTGCAAGCATCATATGAACACCAGCATCCGGATTCTCTGCATCATGCACGAGAATATTATCCTCATTCCAACCATCCTCGCCAAGTGTAACAACCTTTAAACTAAGACCATCAAGAACTAAACCTTTATCACGATTCTTTCCAAAAACCATCGGCTTACCGTGATGTAGTACTATTGTTCTATCTGCTCGAACCGATTTATCAGCAAATGCTTTATGTGTATCATCATTGAAAATAACACAATTTTGCATTATCTCAACAACTGAAGTTCCATCATGACGAGCAGATGCAACCAAACACTTAACCGTTAAATCTAATTCCATATCCAATGAACGAGCATAGAATGTACCACGTGCACCTAACACCAACTCACCAGGAGTGAAAGGGTGCTCAAAAGTACCATATGGCGATGTCTTAGTCACAATACCTAACTCCGATGTTGGAGAGTATTGCCCCTTTGTTAAGCCATATATCTCATTATTGAAAAGTAATATATTTAAGTCAATGTTACGTCTTATAGCGTGAATAAAGTGATTACCACCGATAGCCAAAGCATCACCATCACCCGATACCTGCCAAACAGATAACTTAGGATTAGCAACCTTAACTCCAGTAGCGATAGCTGCTGCCCTACCATGGATACCATGAAAACCAAAAGTTTTCATGTAGTATGGGAAACGCGACGAACAGCCAATACCTGAAACAAATGTAAAAGTCTCTTTCTCATATCTTGGGTCTTCAGCAACAAGCGGTAACGCCTTTTGCACCGCATTTAGTACTGCGTGGTCACCACAACCTGGACACCATTTAACCTCTTGGTCACTCTTAAAATCTTTCGGAGTAAACCTTAAATTTGAACTTATACTCATAATCTTCTACTCAAACAATTTACCGATATTCTCTTTTAATTCAACAATAGTGAATGGCTGTCCCTGT
>CAYIZU010000187.1:0-3655 GCA_964367795.1 uncultured Rikenellaceae bacterium
AGGTTGTAACTAATTGAATTACAGTTCTAATATAGTTTTGCGAATTCCCCTATGAAATTGCTTCAAAACATTTTTATCACTTCCTGAATCGCATAAATACTTACGTACGTTCTATGGTCATCACGAAGCCACAAAACTTAATTTTGATACCATTTTCTAATAAAAGAGACCGCCTCGAAATAATTCAAGACGGCCTTATATTATACACATATTACCCGCTATAGCTATTCAAATAAGCTAAAATGTGGGATAATAATACATTAACCTAAATAGGTTTTAAGTAATTTACTACGTGAAGTACTACGAAGTCTTCTAACCGCTTTTTCTTTTATCTGTCTAACCCTCTCGCGCGTTAATCCAAATTTATCACCTATCTCTTCAAGAGTCATCTCCGGATAACCAATGCCAAAGAAATATTTTATAATATCTCTCTCACGTTCCGTCAGTGTAGCAAGTGCACGCTCAACCTCAGTGGTAAGACTCTCATTAATAAGCATTCTATCCGCATTGGGTGAATCGCTGTTAACAAGAACATCAAGAAGATTATTATCTTCACCTTCAGCAAATGGAGCATCAACTGATACGTGACGACCAGACACCCTCATTGTATCGGCCACCTTATCACTTGGTAAATCAAGCTCACGAGCAAGTTCCTCAGGAGAAGGTGTTCTCTCGTGCTCTTGCTCAAAATGTGCCAATGCTTTATTTATCTTATTTAAAGAACCTACTTGATTCAGTGGTAATCGCACAATACGAGACTGCTCCGCTAACGCCTGAAGTATCGATTGACGTATCCACCAAACAGCATATGAAATAAATTTAAAACCTCGTGTTTCATCAAATTTCTCCGCAGCTCTTATAAGCCCTAAGTTCCCCTCATTAATCAAGTCGGGAAGACTTAGCCCTTGATTTTGATACTGCTTGGCAACGGAAACAACGAAACGAAGATTTGCCTTCGTCAGCTTAAAAAGTGCCTCTTGGTCACCTTTTCGTATCCTCTGGGCGAGCTCTACCTCTTCATCAACTGATATAAGATCCTCACGTCCAATTTCTTGTAAATATTTATCCAACGAAGCACTTTCGCGGTTGGTAATAGATTTTGTAATTTTTAATTGTCTCATAAAACTTTATTAGGGTCCTTTCTCTAACATATACGCAAAACACCCCTAAAATGTTTCACGTTTATATAATTATTTAACAAATAATAAACCACTTTTAACGTAATTCACTAAATATCAAATTTTTGCTTTACAATATCAACCATATCTAATTTCTCCCACGCAAAGAAGTCAACTTCTTTATTCACACTTACTCCCTCTTCGCTTGTTTTAACAACTGCACGATATGAATCTCTTCCAAAATGCCCATAGGCAGCTGTTGCCTCAAAGATAGGATATTTTAAACCATAACGCTCAACTATTCTACTTGGGCGTAAGTCAAACATTGATTTTATCATTTCTGCAATCTGCCCGTCATTATAATCAACTTGTGCCGTTCCATATGTATTCACATAAACACTTAAAGGTTGCGCTATACCAATAGCATATGACACTTGTACAAGTACCTCTTTTGCTACACCTGCCGCCACCATATTTTTTGCGATATGACGTGCTGCATAGGCTGCTGAACGATCTACCTTAGAGCTGTCTTTACCAGAAAAAGCACCTCCTCCATGCGCCCCTTTACCGCCATAAGTATCAACAATTATCTTACGACCCGTTAAACCAGTGTCTCCATGCGGTCCTCCTATGATAAATTTACCTGTCGGATTAACATGTAAAATATAGCTATCATCTATGAGAGAAAGCAAGAATTTATTATCATTAATCCTAAGTCGTTCTTTAACAGCAGGCATAAGAATATCTCTCACATCCTCACGTATCTTATCTTGCATTAATTTCTCAGCTTGAGTAAGAGATATCCCCTCCTCTTCTGTAACAAATTCATCATGCTGCGTTGATACCAATATTGTATGAACCCGCAATGCCTTATGGTCGTCGCTATACTCTATCGTAACCTGCGACTTAGAGTCTGGACGTAAATATTTCATCACCCTACCCTCTTTTCTTATATCTGAAAGAACCTTAAGAATATAGTGAGATAGCATTAATGGAGCAGGCATCAACTCACGAGTTTCACTGCATGCATAGCCAAACATTATACCCTGATCTCCAGCTCCTTGGTCATCCCTATCTGCACGCTCAACACCTTGATTAATGTCTGATGATTGCTCATGGATTGTTGATATAACACCACATGACTTACTGTCAAACATATAATCACTCTTTGTATAGCCTATACGCTCAATAACCTCTCTTGCAACACTTTGTATATCCACATATGCATTGGATTTAACCTCACCATTTATTACAACTAAACCCGTTGTACATAGCGTCTCGCATGCCACTTTAGCGTTAGCATCTGCTTGTAGGAAATTGTCTAATATTGCGTCGGATATTTGATCAGCAATCTTATCGGGATGCCCTTCAGAAACCGACTCTGAAGTAAATAAATAGCTCATATGTTATTATATTATATGTGATACGTTTTAAAACGCGCAAAGATAATGTTTTATTGCGACATATACAATACATTAGATAATTTCTTACAACATCAATTTAATTCCCAAAAAATAGGTTCGCGGTTGATTTGGTCCATAAAAGTACTTAGAATCTCTGTCTACACCTCTATCTAAGTCACTTTGGTAACTATCAAAGAGATTCTTAACACCACCACTAAATTCCATTTTCAAACTACTGGATACATTAAAAGTATATGCTATCTTCGCGCCGAAATCCATAAAACTTGGGGTCTTAACGAGTATGTCGCTAACTATATACCCCGCATAATGCCCAACATGCATTGAACCGGTATACACGCCATTAGCTGTTACCTTTAACGATTTATTTACATCGTAACCCACAGAAAAATAACCATAGCTATCTGGCGTACGCAGTAAAAACTCTGTTGGCTCGGCACTTTCACTCCATGAGACAGGCTTAGCATACGTACTCCTCTGGTAGGTGTACCCACCTTGTATATTTAATTTTGACTTATAATTTAGACGTCCTTCAATATTTACACCTCTGACAGTCATACCATCACCGTTGCGTCTCTCAAAAAGAATATTCCCATCAGAATCATTTCCTATCGGTTCAAGGGTAAACACATCTGTCACGTCTGTGTAGAAACCCTCAACAAGTAGATTCATTGCCATATCTCCCACATTACGATACATATCTACCGATGCGCTAAAACTATTAGCATACTCAGGTTTTAAATCTGGCGATAATACAATGAGCGATGCCTCGCCCCCAACCGACGATATATGTAAATCTTCATTATATGCCTGAGGTGCACGATAACCACTTGAATAGCTGGCACGGAAAATAATATCTTTAATTGGTGCATATCTAACATTTGTCCTCGGTGAGACAATTACCTTATTAACCATATAATGTTTATCGGCACGAAAACCTAAAAGCAGACTAAATTTATCACTCTTCCACTCGTTCTGTAAATATCCTCCAAAAATCTCACTTGTCTGTTTTAAATCTCGATTATAACCTAACATCATATCGTGCAATTTATTATAACTATATTCAGCACCAGCAGTTAGCTCTGAAGGCATAAATAGTAGTCTTTCCATATTGTA
>CAYIZU010000188.1:0-3630 GCA_964367795.1 uncultured Rikenellaceae bacterium
TTAGGTGTAGTGGCAATCTCTTTAGTGAGGCTAACACTCTCCTCATTAACTGTTATCGTCGGGCTCTTTACGCTATTAATGTAGTTGTTGTTCTCAAAAAATATTAAGTTACTCTGCATTATTTCAATGGTGTGAGTTACACTATCTGCGCATATCACACTGTTAGCCACAAGGTGTATCTTTTGATTGCTATTACTGCTGTTAAATTCAATAACTTTTTCGCATCCCATAATGAGGGATATTGTGAATAATAATATTATTTTTTTCATATCTTAAAAATTATATGTATATGAAACCGATGGTATGATTGATAGTAAACTTGTTTGTACAAGGTGCCCCAATTCCCCCTCTACAACACCGCCATAATCCCTATCTCCATACCTGCGGTAGGTGCTATATCCATTTTGACGATTGTATAGATTATATATAGAAAAGTTCCAAACTCCATATCTGTCCTCTCTGCCTCGATTTCGGATATAATTAAAACTAATATCTAAACGATGATATGAGGGCATTCTATAATTATTTCTCTCATTTATTTGCTCGTTAGGCTCATAACTTATTACCTCATCAAAAGGGTTTTTCATTGTAGGAATAGTCTCTAACGGAAGAGATATGATTATCCCTGAGTGATAGGTCCAAAGAGCCGACACCTCCCATTTCTTGCTTAATTTTTGAGATATATTGATATTTAATGAGTGTGGCTTATCACTTTTTGCAAGAAACCATTTCCCGTGGTTTATTTCGTTAAATTGTCGTTTGCTGCGACTGTATGCGTAGGAGAGTGCCCCTGTTGTTTTTCCTACTCGACGTTCTAATAGAAGTTCGAAACCATAAGCATAACCTACGCCGTTGATAACGCTCTGTTCCCAATAGTTTTGTATATCATTGAATGATGCGCCGTTAGAATACTCCAGAAGGCCATTCATATCCTTATAATATATCTCGGCAGAGAGGTTAAAATTGTGTGGTAGTATAAAATAACCACCCATTGAGTATTGCCTCGATTTCATTGTTGGAATATCCCCTGAAATTGGAACTAATAAATCGGCTTGAAATAATGAGGTATTTGATGTTAGTTGATGGATATATTGTCGCATTGTTGAATAGCCAGCCTTAAGAGAGAAATTTTCTGAAATATTATAGCTAAAAGAGGCTCGAGGTTCAAATCCGCTATGATTTACGCCATCAACTATGTAGTTAGAGTATCGAATACCGATATTGGCTTGTAAAGCATGCGATATATACCAATCATCTTCGGCGAATAGTGCATATTCAAAGGCATTCGTTGTGTTTGTCCCAACAACATTTCCATCGGGCTTTATATCATTTGTTATAACCATTAGATTAGGGCGATAGCGATGAAGTGTTGCACTTGCACCCACGCGGAAGTAGTGCCCTTCAGTGAGGGCGTAGTCTCCATTAAAGTTTATAGAATAATCCTCAATAATTGAGTTGTAGTCAACATCTATATTCTGCACGTCAGTTATACCTCCCCATAGTTCAGATTCAAGATTACCATTGGATTTAGCATTGTAACGGTATCTATTATAAGATACAGAGCCCCTAAGAGTTAATTTCGGTGTTGTAATATAGTCAACGACTAAAGTTGCAATACTATTCCCCCATTTCCAATTTTGTTTTAATAAAGAGTGTCCATCTATATTGGCTGGATTTGTATCCTTAAAACTATAACTATTGGATAATATATCATCTCCTTTATATGCTGTTAGATATATTGATAGTTGTTCCGAGAATTTATGATGTAGTTTCAAATTTGTGTCGTAGAATCCCACAACAACCTTATCGTCGTTATCCTGAAAAGCATCCATAAAAAGATCTAAAAAAGTGCGCCGCCCCGACACCATTAAAGATGTTTTCCCTTTTATAATAGGGATTTCAAGATTAACTTTTGCCGCTATGATACCAAGTGAGACCGAACCTGTAAAATCCTCCTTGTTACCCTCTTTAGTATGTATATCAACCACTGAAGATAGCCGACCTCCAAACCTTGCAGGGAATGTTGATTTATATAATGATACTCCACGTATTGCATCGGAGTTAAATATTGAAAAGAAACCTCCTACGTGGCTTATATTATAAATTGGCACTCCATCTAATAGAATTAAGTTCTGATCTGTCTCGCCACCTCGGACAACTAAATCACTACGCCCCTCGGAAGAGTTATGGACTCCAGGAATATAGTGTAATGATTTAATGATATCTTTCTCTCCAACCAATGCTGGGACAGAATTTATATTGTTTGCAGAGATAGTAACTTTACCTATTGATTCGTCATAAATGCCAATATTCTGACTTACAACAATAATCTCTTCTATCTCTTCAACGCGAGGTGTCATCTCAATAGTTATGATAGTGTCTCGTTTTACATCTAACTCTATTGTCGCTGTTTTATAGCCCATATATTGACATTTTATCACCCTCTTACCTTCATAAGTAACCATAGTGAAAAATCCGTTAGGCATGGAGTATGTTCCACTGTTATTACATGTGTCAATAATTGTAGCCCCAATTAGAGGTTCTCTGTTACCTTTCTCACGCACAGTGCCACTAACTCTAAATCGCTTTATTTTCTTGAGTAGTACGTAGTTCTCTTTTATCTCCCATTTAATATCGCTATTTTTAAATATTAGTGTTAATTCATTATTTAAAGAGGGGTTATCAATTATATAATTTTTTACCTGTTTCTTTAAATCAATAGAGCTATCGTATATAAAATGCACATCATATGCACGCTCTATTCGTGTCATCTGTTTCTTGATTGTCGAATGTTGTGCATAAGTGAATGGCATCAATAGAATTGCCATAATTGTCAGAATTAGTCGGCTCATAATCTATCAATTTTAATCTCTAACACATTCTCAATAAGAGAAATAATCTCCTCTAAAGATTTTGTTTTAAAGGTGGCAGTTAAACTCTTATTAGATGTTGTACAAGATAGCTTTACGCCGTAGAAATGCGATAATTCGTCAAGAACATCATTTATAGGGGTATTTTCATATATAAACTCGCCTTTTGCCCAAGCTAATGGGTTTTTGTAGGCTGTTTTAATGATGCTTACATTGTTACTGGCATTTGAGAGCTCCCCCGTCACACCATTTGTTAATATTTCATTATCTGTATCGTCCATAGTTGATAGCCTAACCTTTCCCGAGTGAACAAATACTTTGGTTTTATCGCTGCCCTCATTGACGTGAAACTCTGTACCAAGTACCTCCACCTTTGCAAGTTTAGTCCATGCTTCAAAAGGTTTTATTTCGTTTCGTCGTACATCGAAATATACCAAACCGCTCATGTGCACTTTTCGTATCTTTTTGCTATATCCTTTAGCGTCGTATGATATAGAAGAGCCGGGTGAAAGAATTATTTTTGTGCTGTCTGGCATATAGACAGTAATATTACTATCGGTTGCATCAATGCTTACCCACTCACTTTGAGGCATAAAGATAACTCTTGTGATAATAAATATCGATGCAGCAATAGCACCAACTCTTAATAATATTCTTTTAGTGGATACTTTAGTGCCTACCTCCCTATGGAATCTTGCAATAGCCCTTTGCGGATTAAATTTATTTGGTTTGTAGTGTCTAACCACAAAATTAATATTCT
>CAYIZU010000189.1:0-3607 GCA_964367795.1 uncultured Rikenellaceae bacterium
TCTTCCAAATATTTTAATAACTTTTTTTTAATTATTTTTTAATGAAAAATGTAATGCATTGACTATAAGACAAATAAAAAGATATTTTTTTATCTGTTGATATTATAAAATAAGAGAGGGTGACGCCAGCCAAGCATCACCCTCTCTTCTCGAGTCATATCTTTAAAAATTATACTGCATAAGTAGGTTTAACCTATTCGCATTATGACGGGAAGAGTCGAAATTTGTTTTTGTACCCATTAGCACCTCTACCGCTAATTGCGTATTTTTATCTAACTTCCAAAAACAGTTAGCAACTATATATTGACTATACTTATAATCATTTGGGTCTGGCTGCATATTTCCACGAGCATAAACGCGCGACTGACTATATGTTGCAGAAACAAATATTTTTTCTGATATATCATACTGTCCTCCCAAATACCAACCATAGGCTCCAATATTTGTCATCTCGCCATCGCTTGTAAATCGAGGTAGTAAATCAACAGCAACAACACTTATATCATTTATATAACTTGCGATACCGAAACCTGCCATTGCACGGTAAAATATATGCATTTTATGGAATAATTTAGACTTTCCACTCAATTGAGCACCATAGCCGGGTTGGCTCTGCGACTCTGCGGCATTTAAGTTATAATAGTACATCTGCCTATAAAGCGTTGAAAGCCTAACAGAGCTCATCTTATTTTGCCCCCAATTATATTGAATATAACCGGCCATATCAGGAACACTTTGTTTAATAGCGCTCTCCTCCGAGCCATAAAGGGCATTCACAATTGGCATTTCAATACCAACTCCATAGCTAAAGCAATTAGAAATTTTATTCTCATAACGTATAAGGGCATTACGTGAACCCGTAAATCCACTCGGGCCCCACCAGTCAATTGTGGGGGGTGAAGTATTGATGTCCGATATCATATTCCATGTCTTTCCAATTGTAAAATTATACATCTTAACATATGCCTGATCAAGCTCTGGATTATTATTATCTCCCATAAAATTAATAGAGACGTATCCTTCAACCTTACGCCCATTGGCAAGCATCCCTGCTCCGCGAACATACATTTTAGATGCAAAAGGATTAAATATTACCTGACTACGTGCCTGTCCAACTGGATTTGTTGGGATATATGGAATAACAAACCCCTCGTCGGTTGTATTGTTGATAATACCTCCAAAATCAGCACTTGTAACCATTCGCAGATGGGCTCCTGCGGCAATAGCAAAATCACCTTTCGCATTGGTTGTATAATAATTAGGAGCTAATCTATCGAGATAAAACCCATCTGGGGCAGAAAGCACCCATAGAACAATATCTTCCTCTTCTTTTTCAGTGTCACCCTTTGTGGTATTCTGTGCATATACATTATTCACATCAAAAACAAGAAATGATAATGCAACTACTGCCAAAACTAATGTGTAGGCTCGTTTCATAAAATTGACTATTAGTTAATAAATTATTTACCTAATATTTTACAAAATACAAGCCAAAGTTTAGAATAGCGACGTTTGATTACGAATGATAGTGTATAGGATGAGTAAAGCAAGAACTATCCATATACTCTTTTGTCCCGATATAATGGCTCGGAAACGAGGATAACGAATCTTCATAAATGTTATCTCTGACAATAGTAATAATAGTATATATGGCACCGAAAGCACCATTAATGGATTATAGAAAAAAGCAGCACGAAATTCTCCGTTTAATATGCTGTGTATTGCCCTTTGTGTGCCACATCCGGGACACTCCACCCCAAATAGCAGCATAGATGGACACTTTGGCATCCACTTAGTAATAGTGGGATTATAACTATCATAAACCGCAATAAACAGCACAATAGCCACAATCCCACCTAATATTATAAATAGCTGCCTTCTATTCATTAATCAAATCTCTCCTCAAACTCATAGAGCATCTCGAAATTATCTGTTGCCATAGTGAAGAAACCGATAAGCCAAAAAATAAAGATGAGTATTCCAACGCCAACAGATACAAAAAACAAGGTTTTTGCCGTTTTAGCCGAAGAGCGTGCCGCATCATATTCGCCTCTTGCCCATAAGCCATCTACACGTGCAGCATATATAATACCAACAATACTCAAAACAAAGCAAAGTAGAGTTGCTATTACCGACTCAACAAGCCATGAGTGAGGCTTTTCGCCCATTTTATCACTTTGAGAAGTAATATTAGGAGCACTACTTAATGGTGGCGGCACTGCAGAAGAGCCACTTAACAGGGCAATACGCACCTCGACTATATTATTAGCCGGTTGCCAATCTTTCATACCACTACTCCACATAAGAGTGGAAGGTGTTATCACCCCTTTATCTCTTAAGTCTTCTATTGTGCTTGGACCAATCTGCTGCCCATCTGCATCAACGTAAAAATAAACTGTTTGTTCCATGATTAATAATTATTAATTAAGTTATCTACCAATTCGGGCAATCCCTCTATCGACTTTTTCTGTATGTGAGTGATACCTCTACGTAGCACCCCTATGTTCGGGGTTGCTGGGTCAACAAGATAAATCTCAGCCCCATCTTTCACATACTCCACCAATGACGCCGCAGGGTACACCGCTAAAGATGTGCCAACTATAATGAAAATATCCGCACCTCTAACAATATCCACCGCCCTATCCATCATGGGTACCGACTCTCCAAAGAATACCACAAAGGGACGAAGTAACGAGCCATCTGCATGACGCTCTTCTAATCGTTGCTCCCAACCCTCAATAGGCTGCACACTATTTTCATTAATTGAACTACGAAGTTTGCGCAACTCCCCATGTAGATGTAATACTCTCAACGCACTCCCCTGCTCATCGGCAGCTCTTTCGTGTAAATCGTCAATATTTTGCGTTACAACCTCTACATCAAAATATTTTGAAAGCTCTACAATAGCTTTGTGCCCATCATTTGGCTCTTTACTCAATAACTCGCGACGTCTAATATTATAAAATTCTATCACCTGCGCACGATTATACATCAGTGCCTCCGGCGTACATACATCCTCAATACGATAATTAGCCCATAGCCCATTAGAATCCCTAAAAGTAGATATTCCACTATCAGCCGAGACCCCAGCACCGGTAAATACTACTATTTTCATATACTACTTATTAAAGAAACTACGCCACTCCTCCTCCTTAAAGCCTATAAGCACATTGCCATCTTTTATAAGGAGAGGTCGTTTAACAATCATACCATCAGTTGCTAAAATCTCTATTAGCTCACCATCGCTTTTCGTCTTAACGGCCTCCTTTAGATTCAACGCCTTATATTTTAAACCGCTGGTATTAAAAAATTTAGCTATCGGCTTACCACTCATATTAAACCATGCCGTCAACTCCTCAACCGAGGGGTTTTCTACTGTAATATCGCGCATAGAAACCTCTATGCCATTATCTTGCAACCAACTGGCCGCTTTTTTACATGTCGTTCACCTTGGATAACAAAGAAATTGCATCATAATATATATATTAAATAATTATAGGTACAAAATTAACAAAATTTTTTAATAATACAAGAGTAATATTGCAAAAAAAGGTGATAGCAAAAAAAATTATGCTTAATAGTGATAACTATTTTGAAAAAAATAGCT
>CAYIZU010000190.1:0-3607 GCA_964367795.1 uncultured Rikenellaceae bacterium
AATTCCTCTGCATTCTCTGTCATCGCTTCCTCATTAATAGCATTAAGAGCAGCCATTGCAACCTTACATGCCAATGGGTTACCTCCAAAAGTTGAACCATGCTCTCCTGGTTTAATAGTAAGCATTATCTCATTAGACGACAATACAGCAGATACAGGTAATACCCCTCCAGACACCGCTTTTCCTAAAACCAAAATATCTGGTTTCACATCTTCATGATCACAAGCAAGCATACGACCCGTACGTGCTATTCCTGTTTGCACTTCATCAGCAATGAAAAGTACATTATGCTTACGACATATCTCTGAACAACGTTTAAGATATCCGCTATCCGGAACAAACACTCCTGCTTCACCTTGAATAGGCTCAACAATAAAGCCTGCTATCGTATTACCTTCTGCCTCTAAAACCCTATCTAAAGCATCCGCGTCATTATACGGTATCTTGATAAATGCCTCATCTAATAAAGGGCCAAAGCCCCCATACGAATCAGGATCCGTTGACATAGATATAATAGCAATAGTTCTACCATGGAAGTTATCATCACACACAACTATTTTAGCCTTTCCATCAGGAATACCCTTCACGGCATATCCCCATCTACGAGCAAGTTTAAGCGCCGTTTCAACAGCCTCAGCCCCTGTATTCATAGGTAGCAACCTATCAAAGCCAAAAAACTTAGTCATGAACTCCTGATACTCACCTAATACATTATTATAAAAGGCTCGCGAGGTCAATGTTAACATTGAAGCCTGCTCCGTTAAAGCGGCAATAATCTTAGGGTGACAATGCCCCTGGTTAACAGCAGAATAAGCAGAAAGAAAATCATAATAACGCTTACCTTCCACATCCCAAAGATATACCCCTTCACCACGCTCCAGCACAACCGGTAGCGGATGGTAATTATGAGCACCAAAATGCTCTTCTCTCTCAATGTAATCCTTTGATTTCATCATATAAATAATTATAGTTTATACAATAAAAGTCCGTAAGAGCAACTCTCACAGACTTTTATACATCATATTGAATTTAAATTTAGGTTAGTAATAAACCCTATTCAGCAGCAACATCTTCTGCAGGAGCCGCATCGTTATTAGTAGCTTTCTTCCTACTACGACGTGTTTTAGGCTTAGCCTCTGCCTTAGCATCTTTCACATAAACTGTGTTGAAATCAACAAGCTCAATGAAACACATCTCTGCCGAGTCCCCTTCACGGAAACCAGTCTTAAGGATACGAGTGTATCCACCTGGACGATCCATTATTTTAGGTGCTACTTGGCTGAAAAGCTCTGTTACAGCATATTTATTACGTAAATACCTAAAAGTCTCACGACGCGAATGCGTTGTGTCCTGCTTAGAACGAGTGATTACTGGCTCAATATACATTCTTAATGCTTTTGCTTTAGCAAGCGTTGTGCTAATGCGTTTGTGCATTATTAATGATGTAGCCATATTAGCCATAAGTGCCTTACGGTGAGAGCTCGTTCTGCTTAAATGATTAATTTTTCTATTATGTCTCATCTTATTAATTATTCCTTATCTAATTTATACATAGAAACGTCCATTCCGAAGCTTAAGTTTAAGCTATCAAGTAGCTCATCCAATTCAGATAACGATTTTTTTCCAAAATTACGAAACTTAAGAAGGTCATTACGCTGGAAACGAACAAGTTCCCCTATCGTCTCAACCTCAGCCGCCTTTAAGCAGTTAAGTGCACGCACTGATAACTCTCTTTCAGTAAGCTTAGTCTTAAGCAGCTTACGCATGTTAAGTACCTCCTCATCGAACTCCTCGCTTGCTGTTGCTGATTCAACATCAAGAGATATTTTCTCGTCAGAGAAAAGTAGAAGGTGATGAATTAGTATCTTAGCAGCCTCTTTAAGCGCCTCTTTTGGATGAATAGAACCATCTGTGATGATTTCTAAATTCAACTTATCATAGTCTGTCTTTTGCTCTACACGATATGGATCAACGTAATACTTCACATTTTTTATTGGTGTATGTATCGAGTCAATTGGTAGAGTATCAACATTCATCTCCGGACTTTTATTCTCTTCAGCAGGAACATAACCTCTACCCTTACCTATGACTAAATCCATCTGGAAACTAACCTCTGGCTCCATTCTACATAGTACTAAATCAGGATTTAGAACCTCGAAGTTAACAAGGTACTTCGATAGATGACCAGCTTTCAGCTCCCTTAAACCTTTTATATCAACAGTGACCTCTTCCCTGCTAATCTCTTCATTTTTATTTATTAAACGTACTTGTTTAAGGTTAAGGATAATATCAATCATCCCCTCCATAACACCTGTAATAGTATCAAATTCGTGTGTAACACCCGGAATACGTACTGAAGTAATCGCATACCCCTCTAAAGAAGAAAGCAATACACGACGTAACGCATTACCAATTGTCATACCATAACCCGGTTCTAACGGTCTAAACTCGAAACGTCCTACTGTGTCCGTAGACTCCAGCATTACAACCTTATCAGGTTTTTGAAAAGCTAATATTGCCATAATATTAAGGTAGTTAGTTATTACTACTTAGAGTAAAGTTCGACGATAAGTTGTTCTTTGATATTTTCAGGAATATCACTCCTTGTAGGTTTGTTCATTAACTTACCATTAAATTGCTCCCCATTCCACTCTAACCAAGAGAAACGAGAACCTTTAATTCCTGTAAGCGAAGCAGTAATCACCTCAAGTGATTGCGACTTTTGACGAACTCCTACAGTATCACCTACCTGCACGCTGTAAGAAGGAATATTTAAAACATCCCCATTTACAGTAATGTGACAGTGCGATACTAACTGTCTTGCTGCAGCACGTGTAGGAGCAATACCCAAACGATAAACCACATTATCAAGTCTCGACTCAAGAAGAATAATCAAATTCTCACCTGTAACACCACCTTGACGAGATGCTCTCTCGAAAGTCCTTCTAAACTGCTTCTCAAGAAGACCATAGATAGCTTTTGCCTTCTGTTTCTCCTTTAACTGCGTTCCATACTCCGATAGCTTCTTGCGCTTGCGAGCCAAACCGTGCTGCCCCGGAGGAAAGTTTCTTCTATTGAAACTTTTGTCTTCACCATAAATCGCAGCTCCAAATTTACGCGCGATTTTTGTTTTTGGTCCAATATATCTTGCCATTGTTATTATTTTTTATGATTAGTAAAAGAAATTATATACGTCTTCTTCCTGGAGGACGACATCCGTTATGCGGTAATGGAGTAACATCCACTATCTCTAGAATATCTATTCCTGCCTGATTAATAGTCCTTACAGCCGACTCACGACCTGAACCCGGACCCTTAACATATACTTTTACTTTGCGTAATCCTAAATCATAAGCTACCTTTGCACAATCTTGTGCAGCCATCTGTGCAGCATAAGGGGTATTCTTCTTAGATCCACGGAAACCCATCTTTCCTGCTGAACTCCAACTGATAACCTCACCATTATGATTTGCCATGGTGATTATCACGTTATTGAAAGTAGAGTGTACATGAGCTTGACCAACAGGCTCAATCTTAACCACCCTCTTCTTAACTGTTACGTTCTTTTTTGCCATAATTAATTATCTAATTACTTAGTTGCTTTTTT
>CAYIZU010000191.1:0-1987 GCA_964367795.1 uncultured Rikenellaceae bacterium
CCTTCAACTTCTACAGTTAACCATTTACTACAAGAGAAGTTAATTGCGATAGCTAATGCTGCAAATATATATATTATTTTATTTTTCATATGTTTATATATTTAGTTCTTAATTAATAATAACTATCTTCAAAAGTTAGAAGTTTGCATTAATTGTGAAGTTAACACTACGTGCAAATGGGTAGCTTGTACCTCGCTCTTGTCGAACCGTTGAAAATCTAAGCATCTCACCACAATTAACCTCAAATCTTAGTCTCTCTAACCTTAACTTCTTAACAATGTCTTCTGAAACCTCATATTGTAGCGACAATGATGCTTGTGATAATACATTGTGATCAAATACAAAACGAGATGTTGGTTTAGTTGAATAATTTCTATCCTTGATATCTTTCATAGGAGTAATATCACCAGGCTTAATCCAACGGTCACTTAAGATACGTTTATCAACATTATAGAAATCTATATTAGCATTCTCTACTTGTGTTGCAAGCGTATGGTTATACATCTGCGCACCAAACTCATACAAGAATGTTGCATCAATAGTAAATTGCTTGTATCTAAAGTTAAAACCAAACGACCCACGTCCAACAGGCTCAGTATCCCCAACGCATTTCATATCTGCGCCATCCCATGTATATGTAATATTACCTGCTCTGTCAATAAATAAATCTTGACCTGTCATCGGGTCGATACCTAACGACTGCATAGCATAGATAGCTGTCATTGAGTTACCCTCCTCATATTTACTGATAGGTTTTGAATAATAGTCATCATAAACTGCATCAGAATCACCATAATAATCGTTAACTTGATCATTATAATCTTTTAATGACTCCGAAATCTCTAACATAGTGTTCCTATTATTAGCAAAAACTCCTCTAACATTTAAGCCAATATCTTGAGTTCTAATTACCTGCGCACTTAAGAGTAATTCAAATCCTCTATTTCTACTCTTACCAAAATTCTCTTTATATGTGGTAAAGCCTGAAGATGATGGGATTGTTACATCATTAATAAGATCTCTTGTTGTCTTATTGTAGTAAGAGAATTCAAGATTAACTCTTGACTTGAATAACTTCATATTGAAACCTACATCCAAAGTCTCCGTTACCTCGCCCGTTAGATAAGGGTTACCAAGTGCCATAAGTTTCGAACCATAACCCGTCACATACCACTCATCAAGCATTGTTTGATAATGATTAATTGCTGTATAGGCCGGAAAACTAACATTACCAGTTTGTCCGTAACTACCTCTAATCTTCAATTCGTCAATAATATGACTATATGTTTTCATAAAATCATAGTGATGAATATTTATACCAAATCCTCCCGCCATATATGGTGCATACTTCTTCTCTGTTCCAAACACAGATGAACCATCATATCGGAACGAGAAATCAAATAGATATATGTTGTTGTAACTATAATTTATTAATCCAATAGCACTTGACCTACGAGAAAGTGAGATGTTTGATGTAGGACGACCGTATACCTCTGCTGCATAGTTAATAGTATTTAGAGTTGATGATGGGAATCCAATATAATGAACACTTGTAAGCGTACTTGAACTCTCATTAATCTCTGCATTCAAAGACACATTAATATTATGTTTATCAATTAATTTATTGTAGCTTAAACCAGCTTTTGCATTCACAGAATAACCATTTCCTGATGTGTTATATAAATCACCATTCATTAAATTATTCCTACTTAAACCAACTGAAGCATTACTAGATTTTGGATCAACGAATTTATTTCCACCTCTCCAATTTCCTGATATACTTAATTGTCCTGTAGCAAGCAATGCGTCCCAAATAGTAACTCTAACCTGTAAATTATTGGTTATTGCATCATTATTATCCCTATCATAATTATTTAGTGTAGCCTCATATAGTGGATTATTTGGAGGTGAGCCACTCTTATGAACAGGGAAGGTTTTATTTGGATTACCATAATCGTCATACGGCTTATAATACGGTTGAGCATTT
>CAYIZU010000191.1:1997-3603 GCA_964367795.1 uncultured Rikenellaceae bacterium
CGGTTCCGAATTAAAAAACCACCAAAACGTCCAAAATTTCTCCCCCTCCCACCTTGCTTCTGGAAAGTAATACTATTACGAATATTAACATTTTTATACACAAACTGAATATCGAAATTACCCCCCACATTCTTACGAAGTGAGCCTTTCATAACACCATTATCATCAGAGTATCTTAAACCAAAGTCGTAACGAATATTTTCGGTACCTCCCGACATGGTTAATGAATGTCTATGCTTGAATGCATTCCTTAGTGGTATAGACATGAAATCGGTATAAACACCCTCTACATACACAGCATTATATGCTTTTAAATAACCCGAATGTTCGCTAAGATTATACGAACCATCATCATTGAGATAGGTACCCGTAAGAACCTCTGCCGTCAATTTCTCCTCTGAATTCATCATATTGTAGTCACGTAGATCAGGGAACTCAAAGGTGGTTGTGAGGTTATAGCTGACACGTATTTTACCCGGTTGAGGAGCAATCGTTGTTATAACTATTACACCATTTGCTGCACGAGAACCATACATTGCAGTTGCCGCAGCATCCTTCAGAATCGTTAGGGATGCAATACGATTCATATCTAAGTCGTGAATATACTCAATGCCTACCTCAAAACCATCTACAATAAATGTAGGAGTATTAGGATTAGCCTCTAAATTATCACGCGATAACATGTCTCTATCTAAATCAGTACTACCTAAACTTGAACGACCACGAATATATATCTCAGGCATATTGTTAGGATCCGAGCCAAAAAGTTCACTCTCCACAATACGTAGAGATGGTTCATAAGCTTGTAGAGCTTTTAATACGTTTGTTCTACTAACAATACGTAAATCCTCACCTTTAACAGTGGTTGCATTTCCCGTGAAACTTCTCTTGTCCAGTGTACCGTAGCCCGTTATGACAACCTCTTCAACGTCAATTTCATCAACTTTAAGCTTGATTATTAAAGACTCTTCGCTCTTCTTTACAACAATTTCTTGTGTCTCATATCCAAGATATGTAATCTCAAGTTTGGCATTCTCCGGAGCATTAATTAAGAAATTACCATCTTTATCGGTTGTAGCTCCGTCGGTAGTACCCATAATTATTATCGTTGCTCCAACAACTCCTTTGCCTCTCTCATCAACTACTTTACCTTTAATAGTAATTTTTTCCTCTTTTTTATTCTGGTTTTGAGGAGCCTTTTTAGTGATAACAATATTAGAATTATCAATTGAATAAGCGTAAGCGCTGTTTTTCAATAACATTTCCAAAGCACTCATTATTGATTTGTTTTTTATATCTATTGAGTAGCCGATTAATTTATTTGCGTCAATTCCATCAGCGAATGCAAAAGAGATATCTGTCTGTTTTTGTATCTCATCCAAGATGGCTACCAATGACACATTTTTATACTTTAAAGAGATTGTCTTACCCTTTAATACCTGCATAATACGAATATCATCCTTTGTTTTAGCAATAGACGCTTCACTAACTCCTACAAACATGAATATACTAAAAAATAGGAGTGAAATTCGAAAATTATAGCAGACTTTTGATAACAGTATAATTTTTTTCATACTTCTTACGTTAATTATTTGTGATTAAAAAT
>CAYIZU010000192.1:0-3580 GCA_964367795.1 uncultured Rikenellaceae bacterium
TTTCGGAGAGGCTCAAGCTAAGGGTAAGAAGTTGGGTAAAGACCTACTTATTGATGTATCTCGTGGCAGTAATGACTCACCTGAAATTATGAAGATTTTTAAAGATAAAAATCTTTCAAACTATGTCAAGAAACATTTTATTCTTGTACGTATTGATATGAACAAAAAGGAGAATATGTCGTTTGGAGCACACCTTTATTCCCTTATGTATCCATGCGTTGCTTTCTACACTAACCGTGGTGAGCAATTGGAATCATCTAACTGGTATACTTTAGGTAAGAATAGTGGAAAACTTCGTGAAATGGCTAAAAAATCGGTAGAGAGTGCAGCCATTAAGCGTAAAAATACCCGTAAGATCGAATTCCGCAACCTCGATTTCAAACAGGCTCTTGCCGTGGCAAAAGAGGAGGGGAAACTTGTTTTTGTGGATACATATACAACATGGTGTCGTCCATGTAAGCAGATGGATAATGATGTATTCACCTTAAATAGCGTTGCTGACTACTATAATAAAAATTTCGTTTGTATCAAGTTGGATGCCGACAAAGAGCCGCATAATGTTGCTAAGACCTATGGCGTACGCGGTTTCCCGGGGTACCTATACGTAGCTCACGACGGAGCATTAGTTGCCAAAGAGGGCGGTTTTACTCCAGAGAAGAAATTCATAGCTTATGGCGAGAATGCAAAAACTACATACAACAAGTACAAAGAGATGATTTTTGAAGATTTAACTCTTGACGAAGCTATTGCCAAAGCAAAAAAAGAGGGTAAGCAGCTATTTATTAATGTTTCTGCTACGTGGTGTGGTCCATGTAAGCAGGTCAAGAGAACAACCTTTAAAGAGACTTCTGTTGGTATTTACCATGGTAAGAATTTCATAAATTTATACGTAGAAACAGATAAAAATAAGGCTTTTGGCGAAGAATTGAAAGAAAAATATGGATATGGTGCTTTCCCTACCTTTATATATGCAGATTCAAATGGAAATATGACTCATAAATTTGTGGGAGCTGGTTTCTCTGCTAAAGATTTCTTAAAGCATAGCGAAATGGGCTTAACGAACACTGGTTTAGCTTCGTACAATAATAAGTATGCTAAGGGGGATGTGGATGCTAATTTTATTAAGGAGTATATCGGTATCTTAGGGACTGCCTATGAATCAGAGTTAGCATCTAAAGTGACTGCTGAATATCTTAATAAAGCAACACTTGAAGAGCTACTAACAAAAGAGAATTTCACACTATTAAAAGATAATGTTAATGAGCTTGATGCAAAAGCAGTACAGCTATTCCTTGTTAACTACGATGCTTTTGTTAAAGAGCATGGTAAGCAGAGTGAGTATTACCGTATAAACGTATGGCGTAATAAATCAAACTCATATTCTGTTGGTGGCAAAACTCCATCATTTGATAAGAAAGGTTATAAAGCATTTCGTAAGCGATTAAAATCATCTGGGCTATCTGAAATGGATATAAATAATATCATTGTAGGCTCGGAGTTAAAAAATGCAGATGCGATAGGAGACTGGAAAACTTACGTAAAGGTTGCAATTAATGATATTAAGGGCAAGGGTGAAAATGGCTCTGCAGCTGCTATGTACAACTACGGAATTAGAGTTCTTAAGGGCTGTAAAGATATAAAACTACGCAATAAGTTAGCTGATGCTATTGAAAAAGCGATAATACCTGTTAAGGCAAAAGACGAAGCGAAGAAAAAAGAGGCTGAACGTCAAAGAAAAGAGGCTGAAAAAGCTGGAAAGAAACAAAGTTTTGCTATGGCGATGTCGATGGATGCAGGATATATCCGCTATATTGATAAGCTTGTTAGCGATTTAAGAAAATAAATTATAATAAAGAAAGTTATGTTAAAAAAATCATTTTTATTTTTTGCTGTGGTGGCGCTACTTGTTAGTGGATGCTCTCAGCGCACAACAAAAAGTGTTGCTACACTACCAGACAACAAGATTACACTAAAGGGTAGTGTTAAGTTCGATGATCCGAAGTTTAAAATGCAAGTTTTCAAACGCGAAGGATTCGATAAAAAAATTATTGCAGAGTTTGATATTAACCCCGATGGTACCTATGAGTATGAGTTAGAGGTGACAGAACCTGGAAAATATACTCTTAACTGCAAACAGTGGGAGATGATAGATTTCTGGGCAGAGAATGAAGATATAGAGGTACACTTCAGAGGTATGGATACCGCTAAGATGAAGATAAAGAATCCTAAGTATTACTATATTGAGAATTCGGGACCACTTAACGAGGTTATGAATCACTTTAACTACGTTACTCACCGCAACTACCAGTTAATGATAGGCTTAGGTCAAGCGGCATATCGTGCAGATATATCAGACAAGGCGAAAGGCGCTCTTTCTGGAACATTCTACGGGCTACTAAATACTGATATCAAAGACAGGGTAACTCACTTAGCACATATGTATGCTGATAGAAATAGTGTATTAGCTATCATTCCTATGCTATCTGATAAAGATCCTATACAAGCTGCTGCGAAGGCAAAAATATTGAGTACTTTCGAAACA
Organism: uncultured Rikenellaceae bacterium; assembly: GCA_964367795.1. GTDB lineage: Bacteria > Bacteroidota > Bacteroidia > Bacteroidales > Rikenellaceae > JADFUS01. Next base: position 2,543 of record CAYIZU010000192.1, read on the forward strand.
AGAAATCCAAATTTTGCCCCTTACGTAAAATATAAGAAGGCAGATGAAGAGGCAAGATATCAACGCGAGAGACTAAACATTGGCAAGCCGGCACCAGACTTCACATATCCTGATATTAATGGCAAAGAGGTAAGTTTATCAGACTTCAAAGGAAAAGTTGTACTAATAGATTTCTGGGCTTCATGGTGTGGTCCATGTATTGGCGAATTCCCACATCTTAAAAAAGTGTATGCTAAATATAAGAGTCAAGGACTTGAAATATTAGGTGTATCAATTGATAAAAAAGAGGATGCATGGAGAAAAGCAGTCAAGGATAATGATTTGAAGTGGACGCTACTCCTTGCAAGTAACTCAGGTAAAGAGATAATGAAAGAGTACCAATTTAGCGGTATTCCATACATATTAATCATCGACAGAGAGGGAAGAATAGCTTATAAAGGCCTAAGAGGCGAAAATATAGATAAAGCTATTAAGGATGTATTAAGTAAGTAAAATGAATTCCATCATTCATATTTTTTAAGTTTATTTTAAGTGAAGAAGCACTAACAATTCATTTCAATGAGGAGTTAGTGCTTTCTTTTTTCATAACAATTAGTTACTATAAAACAAAACTTATATAATATTTACTATATTTTAGGTATTTATTATATCTCATGGTTACGATACCTTTGCACTCGAAAAGATAATTTTAAAATCGTAATTTATGAAGAGATTAGCAAAGGAGAAAGTTAAATTTTTAACAATTATATCTTTAGCAATGGGAATGCCACTATTAGCGTATTCTATTGAAGGAGGATATCATTTTGCCAAGGGTACTGAGCAGTCATCACCCATATCACAAAGAGATGATAAGCAAATTAACGTAAGAGGTAGGGTTGTGGATGAAAAAGGCAAACCTATCGTGGCTGGAACAGTCTTAATTCGAGGTACGAAAGATGGTGTTATTACCGATGCAAATGGTCAATTTTCATTGAACGTTAAAGTAGGTGATGCCCTTGAAGTATCATACCTCGGGTATCACACCAAGGTAGTAACAAT
>CAYIZU010000193.1:0-3564 GCA_964367795.1 uncultured Rikenellaceae bacterium
AATAACTTGTCACATATTTATACTCTATAGCCTTATATGTTAAGCCATATTTCAAAACAAAAGCCGACGTAATAGGGTTTATTATCTCTGCAAATGTTTTTATAGCAATTGATGCATACCACATCTTCACAAGATACTCACTCTCCCCCTCTTTTCGAGGATATACTGTCAATACATTATTCTCGAAACTGCTTACTAACCGCTTAACACTTGGTACAACCTTAAGAGTAAAAGATTCACCTAGAAGAAGATGCCTCTCACCATCGCAATATGTAGGAGGTGGCGCTATCTCATTTCTACCTTTTATTATATCAATACGATTAATCACCCACTTCTCCCGGCGACGAATAAATGTTTCAATATCTTGCATAGTCAACTGTTTAGGAGCCATAACCTCTAACCTAAATTTACTTACAAGATTAACCACCTTCATTGTAATAGAACGTCTGTCAACAAAGTGTACAAGAACATCAAAAGCCCTATCTGCAATATAAAATTTTATCGATTCACGACGTTCAAGTCTACTCGTATCCTCTAAACCCCAAAATGACATAAACATCTATTTCGACAATATCTCTTTTATCAAATCAATACTCTTCGCTACAGATGAACCAACCATAGATGCATCTTTCCCTCCGGCAGTAGCAAGCGATGGCTGACCTCCTCCGCCACCCTTCATCTCTTTAGCTGCCTCACGAACAATAGCTCCGGCATTAACACCTTTTTCAACCACTTTAGCACCTAAGCCAACTATAAGTTGCGGTTTATCGTCGTAAACTGAAGTTCCTATATATATCACATCCTCCACTTCACGGATAAGCATTTGTGCAACATCCTTTTGCACATCTAAAGGTTGATTTGCGCTATTGATATACCATTTATATCCATATTCGCCTGTTTCCAAAGCTGAAATGATATGATTCTTTATTGCAACATTCTTCTCTTTAACAAAAGCATCAACTTTTTTATTCAGTTCATTATTATCTTTTAATAATTTTTCTACTGAAGAGACAAACGAAGGGGTATTAAATATTGTTTGCATCTGTTTAAACATACGTTGTATCTCAATACCACGCTCCACAGCCTTTTCACCCGTCCATGCCTCAATGCGTCTAACACCAGCAGATATTGCGCCTTCTGAATATATTTTGAAATAACCTATACATCCCGTTGCCATGGCATGAATACCTCCACAAAGTTCGTGTGAATCACCAAAAGCAACAGTACGCACAACTTCATCGTATTTCTCACCAAAAAGCATTATCGCTCCTGCTGCTCGTGCTTCGTCTAACGTTGACGAGCGGTTCTCACATAGTGGATAGTTTGCTCGTATATCTATATTAACTCGCCTTTCAACCTCATATATTTGTTCATCGGTCATTGCTGAAAAATGAGCAAAATCGAAGCGAAGTATATCAGACGACACCATCGAACCTTTCTGTTCAACATGGCTACCAAGAACTTCGCGCAGTGCTTTATGCAATAAATGTGTTGCTGTATGATTAGCAGCGGAACGGCTACGAGCCGCACTATCCACAACTGCATTAAATACCCCATCAACATTATTCGGTAATGTTTTAACAATATGAACTGAAAGACCATTCTCCTTTTCTGTTGCTATAATATCAGTACGAAGACCATCACATTCAATATATCCTATATCACCCATTTGACCGCCACCAGTACCATAGAAAGGTGTCACATCAAATACCAGTTGATAGTAGCTCTTATTTTTCTCATTAACAGAACGATAGCGTGCAATACGAACAGATGCCTTGTCATTATCATAACCAATAAACTGCGACTCAATGTTTGGTATTAACTCAACCCAATCATCTTTCTCCACAGTTGCAGCATTGCGAGAACGATTCTTCTGCGCCTCTAGCTCTTTTTCAAATTGTTCGGTGTCAACAGATATACCGTTCTCCTTGCATATCAACTCTGTCAAATCAAGTGGAAACCCATATGTATCATAAAGCACAAAAGCATCTTTACCACTCAAAATACCGCTTGTTTCCCTTTTTATTATTGATTCCAGCATGCCAATTCCCGTTGCAAGTGTGCGAAGGAATGAATTCTCCTCCTCTTCAATAACGCGTGTTATCAACTCTTGCTGGGCAGCTAACTCTTCGAACTGTTCTCCCATCTTATCAACCAAAGCTGGCACGAGACGACAAATAAATGGCTCGCGCATACCAAGATAGGTGTATCCATAACGCACAGCACGTCGTAATATGCGCCTTATTACGTACCCTGCCTTAACATTTGACGGCATCTGCCCATCGGCAATAGAGAAAGCAATCGCACGCAAATGGTCAGCCACTACTCGCATCGCAATATCTCTTTTCTCGTCAACACCATATACAACACCCGCTAAATCAGCCAACGTTTTAATTATATCTTGAAAAATATCGGTATCGTAATTACTCTTAACCCCCTGCATTATCATACAAAGCCTCTCAAAGCCCATACCTGTATCGACATGTTTTGCAGGTAGCGGTTCAAGAGCACCGCCATTTTTACGGTTAAATTGCATAAACACTAAATTCCATATCTCTATTACAAGTGGGTTATCCATATTTACGAGTTTTGCACCATCGACAAGTTCTCGCTCACTATCCTCACGTAGATCGTAATGCACCTCAGAACAAGGACCACAAGGCCCAACTTCACCCATCTCCCAGAAGTTATCTTTTTTATTTCCTCGTAGTATATGGCTCTCTGGAAGATATTTTTTCCAAAAATCATATGCCTCACTATCAAAAGGTACGTTATCTTTTTCATCACCCTCAAATACTGTTGCATACATGCGGTTAACATCCAATCCCATGCGTTCAACAAGTAGTTCAAAACACCAGTCAATAGCATCCTTTTTAAAGTAATCACCAAACGACCAGTTGCCTAACATCTCAAACATCGTGTGGTGATAAGTATCATGCCCCACCTCTTCAAGGTCGTTATGCTTACCTGAAACGCGCAAACACTTTTGCGTATCCGCTATACGACTATATTTTCCCTTCTCATTACCTAAGAAGATATCTTTAAACTGATTCATCCCTGCGTTAGTAAACATAAGGGTTGGGTCGTTCTTCACCACCATAGGTGCCGACTTAACAATATGATGCCCCTTCTCTGTAAAAAAATCAAGGAACATTTTTCGTACTCTCTTGCTATCCATAAATTTCTCTGTTGTCTATAAAATTACGGTAAAGTTAATGATTATTTTTATACTATACAAAAAATTTGCAGAACTCCTCTTAATTCTTTCTTGGCGACTTATGTTTTAGTACATAATTATAGTGCTTGCTATCATTTAATACCTTAATAGCTGTTTTAACTAACACACTTGTGACGGCTCCTCTTTCAGCTCCTCCTTCAAGGTAATAGTATTTCATCAATATCTCATATTCTAACATGGTTTTAATTGATTTCTTATTCTCTGCTAAGGATTTTGCGACATCCATATACTTCAATTTCTTCTCAATAGCCTCTAACTCGGATTCTATTTTATCCAGATAATTTTCATTTTCAGCCGTACTACGTAACTCCTCTAATACCTTTTCA
>CAYIZU010000194.1:0-3534 GCA_964367795.1 uncultured Rikenellaceae bacterium
TCATATCTGTAGCTCCTTCGGCAGTAGTAACACTCATAATATTATCCTGTGTGCCATCACCATAGTCAAATGTAGCGAACTCAGCACCATTATTAAGTAGTTTTATCGAGCCATCTACGAAGTAGCGATAGTTGCCCATCTTAACCAATGGTTTAACAATCTCCTTGATGTAGATGTTCCCCTCTTTGTCGGTGCTTTGAGTTGAACCAATTGTTTCGGTCACATTATCTTTGAGTGTTGTTGTCTCTGCTCCAGCTGTGAGTGTACGAATTAATGGTGTTATGGTTTTGTTTTCGATAAACGAGCCATCTTCAAAGGTGTGTGTAAAATTCTTTTCGATAGATACCTGCACGCCACCTTGCGTGAAACTCTTTGTCATAGAGCCAGAGATCGACACTCCGTTTGATGTTACATTGTCATAGACAATAGAGTGAATGGCGCCATCAATCGTGCGATCCTCACTCATTGTAATAGTTATAACACCTGTTAACATTCGTCCATCTTCCAACTCTATACCCTCGCCATAATCGATAATCAGTTCGTATGGATAACTCAACTCTTCGCCTTGGGGGATAAATGACATCATCGGCTGTTTCGCGCCATTATAGTGCCCCGTAGGTGCTTGTGGGACCTGTGGTGCTTCGCCTGCACGTGTTGTTGCTTCTTGAGTTGTGTACAAATCCACCTCTTGGTACAAAGCATCTTCGGCATCCTCGAGTACCGCCTCAGATATAACGATTGAATTTGTTGTGATTGTCAATGCAGCTTCAGCCTGAAGCATTGCTGGGTTTTTAAAATCAGAAGAAGTTACTCCCTCATTCTTGCTACACGATGCGACTGCAGCTACGACAGTTAAAGTCAAAAATACTTTTTTCATTGTTTTAGAATTTTAATTGTTAATGTTTTATGGGGTGTCCCCCGTTTCATAATGCTTACCGCATAAGCTCTATTATACCCTACCAAAAAAAAAGATTTTTTTTTCGTTGAATTATTAATACGACTATTTTTTAATATACATAGAGAGAATCAGGACAATTTTATATATGATAGTTGGCAGAATAATTGTTTTGATTATTTTTTAATGTATTGCCTTGGTAATCCTCATATGTATATGATATTTGTAAGTCAGTCAAGAAGGAAGTAGTAAAATTGATATGAAAATTATTGATAATTACAAAATAGTTGCTTAACTTTGCCCGCATATAGGGTGGGGAAGTCTGCCTAAAATTTGAGTATTAAATTGCTTTTGTGATTAACAGAATCAAAAACTATTAAAATTATAACGCTATGAAAACTTCAAATTTAAATTACAACAGAGCAGATATTAAATCAGGTATCCTACATTTTGGCGTTGGAAATTTCCACCGTGCGCACCTTGCAGCCTACACAAATTCACTCCTAAACTTGGGAGGTGCAGAAGAGTGGGGAATTTGTGGCGCAATGCTTATGCCGCAAGATGAGACACTATACAACAAACTAAAAGAGCAACAAGGTATCTACTCGCTCACCGTTTGCGGTCGTGATGGTAAAAACTCGGTGGAGTGGATCGGTTCATTGAATGAGCTTCTTTGGAGCGGCGAGGATATGGAAGCAATTATCGAGAAAGTTGCTTCAGCGGAGATAAAAATTATCTCTTTGACCATCACCGAGGGGGGCTACACATTGGAGAGTGCCAGCGTGAAGAATGACCTACTAAATCCATCATCTCCTCAAAGTGTCTTTGGATATGTTGCCGAAGGATTGCGCCGAAGAGCTAAAAATGGAGCTGGAGCAGTAACTATCCTTACGTGCGATAATCTTCAACATAATGGAGACAAGTGTCGAGATATTTTTTCGACTTTCTTCGCTGAACAAGATAAGCAATTAGCAGCGTGGGCAGCTGAGAATGTAAGTTACCCGAATAGTATGGTTGATAGAATCACCCCCGCGACAACGCCTGCTGATGTTGAACGCATAAATAAAACACTTGACAAATTGGATAACGCACCTGTTTATTGTGAAGATTACATTCAATGGGTCGTGGAGGATAATTTTAAGACTTGTCGTCCCGAATGGGAAAAAGTTGGAGTTGAATTTACAGATAATGTAGCGCCTTACGAGAGTATGAAACTCTCTCTGCTTAACGCCTCGCATACGCTACTTTCCTATCCTTCTCTTTTGTCGGGCTACCGCAAAGTTGATGACGCAATGAGGGATAAGCGCATCATAAAATTCGTCGAAGATTTTATGAACATAGATGTTACACCTTACGTTCCTGCTCCTAAAAATACCGATTTGGAACTCTATAAAAAGACATTACTTAAGCGTTTTGCAAATAGTGCGGTGAGCGATCAAATTTCGCGTTTGTGCGGTGATGGGGCATCGAAATTTGTTGTCTACATTATGCCTATTGTAAAACAGATGTTAGCAAATAGCGATGATATGACACGCATTGCGTACTTGATTGCAACCTACCGCCATTACATCAAATATCAAACAGATGATAATGGCGATGCATTTGATGTTTTCGAACCGCAAATAACCAGCGAAGATGCTGTTAAGTACAAAAGCGAAAATCCACTTGACGCACTTACATCTGCTACTTTCTCGACAGAAAATCTTGGAGGGAGTGTAAAATTCGTTGAATTATATCTATCTTTTGTTAAACGGATCAAAGAGCATGGAGCAATGACAATTTTAGAGAGTATCATTAAATAGGTGTAGATTATGGGCTCAAATAGTAAATATGGTTTAGCACCATTTGCGTTACTTACCTTTATATACTTCATCGTGGGATTTCTCACGACTGTCAATGGACAGTTTCAAGCTCCACTGCAAATTGCTTTTCTCTCAGATGTGGAGGTTTTACGCAACACTTTGACTACGCTGATTCCCTTTGCCTTCTTCTTGGGTTATCTGCTCAATAGCCCTCAAGGGGGGAAATGGATAGATAAGATTGGATATAAAAGAACAATGTTGCGCGCACTGCTCTATATGATTGGCGGAGTATTACTCTATCTCATTGCCTCGCTTTTTGCCTCTAACGTGATGTATTTTGGAATAAATATCGGCGAGGATTATATCCCTTATGGCTATTTCATCTTTCTAATAGGTTCTTATGCTATGGGTACTTCGGCGGCAATTTTACAGGTGGTCATCAACCCATATATAAACGCTTATGATTTGCCAGGAACGCAGCCCGTACAACGTATGAGTATCGTTTGTGCGATTAATTCGTTTGGAACAACAATTGCTCCATTCTTCGTAACAGGTGTGTTGTTTGCAGGTGTGGCAATTACCGACGTAGAAGCTGGGCAGCTGATATTACCTTTCTCTATACTCGCACTATTTATCTCGACTATCACCTTGATAAGTTATAAAATGCGACTGCCAGATATTGAAGGGACGTTTAGTACCGTGAAACTAAAACGTAGCATCTGGACGTTTAGTCATTTGAAATGGGGCGTTATCGCTATATTTTTCTATGTTGGAGGCGAGGTTTGCATCGGAGTAAACGTAAATCTTCACGCTATGGAACTAATAAAAGAGGGGCGT
>CAYIZU010000195.1:0-3483 GCA_964367795.1 uncultured Rikenellaceae bacterium
TAAAATTTATATTTTTCTGCGACCATAGTTTTATTAATGCATCAGACACTACATCTCTATAATCTATGACTGTATCGTGAAATAATTTGTGAGAGTATCGGGTAAGAGAATCATATAGTTGAGTGTATAGCTCACCCCAACCAGATAAATCCTTCTTATTAACCTTTATTAATAAGTCATTATCGCTTGATTTCTTATTATATCTTTTCATAGTTAACTTGTTACTTCTCCCTATAGTTCACAAAAAGCCTGCTATATCTTTATTATTTAACGTGAAAAGTATGTAAATATTATATTTTACACATAAAATAATAGCAATGCGACAAAGATATGTATTTAATTTTAATTATCCAAATTGACGATTTCAGTAATCAGGGCAAACGCACGAAAAAAATAATTTTAGCAATAAATCTACCACGTTTGCCCTGAAGCGACCGAAAGGGAGCGTCGCAAGGAGCTTAAAGCAACGCAGCGGTTTTTTGCAAGCCGTGAGCGAGCTTTTTTCTCAAAAAAGCGTAAAATAAAGGATAAAGTGTCGGCATCTATATTAATTGCCGCACGTAACACTTAGCTACATTTACGCTTTTTTAAAAAGCTCGCTTCGCTGGCAAAACACGCCATTGCTGCCTGTTTCAGTAATATGTATAAATAGAACAGTGATAAGTGTTATTGCACTTGTAAAAATAAGCACTATCTTTGCATAGTGAATTATAAAATAAAATTATTATGAGTAAATTTTTTTTCGTGCTAATGCCATTTATTTTTCTTGCGATTATAATATTCGCGGTAATATATATATCGCGTAGAATAGCATGGGCCTTTGACTTATCGCCCAAAATATTATTGATAACGACAAGTGCAACGGTTGCATTTTTCATGGTTAGTATGATAGTTATTATGAGAACCAATATGACGAGTGGATTTAGTCACCTCATCAATAATATATCGACTATTGGGCTTGGAGCTTTCGCGATTACTATATTTGTATTTATTGGGGTTGATTTAGTGCAACTTTTTGTTAAGATGGCTCCGCGTATATTTGGATTTGTGGTGATTGGTTTAACATCGCTGATAACAATATATTCACTATGGAATGCTCAAAATATTAGAACATATCATCAAGATGTAGTGTTGCCTAATTTATCACAACCAGTTAGATTAGCTCAATTATCGGATATTCATATTGGTCATGTTTGGGGCGAAAAAACGGTTGATAGATTGGTGAAAATTGTTGAAAAAGCCGACGTTGATGGAGTGGTTATCACGGGAGACATGTTTGATGGACGCGTGAGGCTTAAAGAGGAGGTGTTAGCACCATTCAAGCGTCTTAAGATGCCGATATTCTTTATTGAAGGTAATCATGATGGGTATTCTGGCTCTGCTGATATTAAAGAAATGCTTAAAGATAATGGTATAACGGTTCTTGATAATAAGACTGTAGAGTTAAAAGGTCTACAAATTGTTGGACTTGATTACTTAATGGCAGATAGGGAGACAGTAAACACTTTTCATGCGCCGCCAGCAGGTGTTACCATGCAGGAGGTATTACCTACGTTAGGAATAGATAAATCGAAAGCATCGGTTTTATTACATCACAATCCCATAGGCATAGAGTATGCGGCCGAGAATGGTATTAATCTATATTTGGCAGGTCATACACATGCAGGTCAGATGTTTCCAGCAACTATTATAGCAAAGATGATGTTTGAGTATAATAAGGGGCTTTATCGTTATAATGATAATACGCAGATTTATGTTTCGCAGGGAAGTGGTACATTTGGGCCCCCTATGCGCTTAGGGACTAATAGTGAAGTGACAATATTAAATCTTATTAAGAGGTAATGAGTGATAATATATTATATTTAGAGAATATTTCAGAACTTAATCGCATGATTGGCGTTGAGACTGTGCATCCATTGATATCTGTGGTTGATTTTTCAATGATAGAGGCATCTGTTGGGGAGTATTGTATAACTTCTAATTTTTATATTATTCTGGTGAAAGATAGTTGTTATGCAGAGTTAAAATATGGTCGTAATAAGTATGATTACCAGGAGGAATCGATGATATTTTGTGCCCCTCGTCAAATTATTGGTGTGGAGAATAATTCAAATGAAAAAGGAAAGGGATTTGGTATCTTTTTTCATGCCGATTTGCTGAAAGGAACATCCCTGGCATCTTCCATTAAAGGCTATAACTTTTTTTCGTATAGTATAAGTGAGGCATTGCATTTGAGTTCGGAGGAGAGACGTTCTATAGGCGAATTAATAGAAAAAATATCACAAGAGATAACTCGACCAATAGATAAGCATAGCAGACGGATAATCGTGTCAAGCATAGAGTTATTGCTCGGTTACTCCGAGCGTTATTATGATAGGCAATTTGTTACTCGCGAGACTTTAAATCATGATATTTTGACAAGGTTCGAGGATATCCTTGAAAGTTATTTTGATGGTGATATGGCAAGTGAAAGAGGATTGCCAACCGTAAAGTATTTTGCAGATAGTTTGTGTTTATCATCTAATTATTTCAGCGACTTGATTAAACGGGAAACTGGTTATAGTGCGCAGGAGCATATTCAAAACATGATTATTGAGCGCGCAAAGGTAAAGTTGTCAACAACATCACATAATATTTCAGATATAGCATATTCTCTTGGGTTTGAATATCCTCAATATTTCTCTCGTCAATTTAAAAAGCGCGTGGGGGTTACACCCAATGAGTATAGGGCTAAGTGTTAAGTAAGGCCTCTATTGCTTCTCTCCCTTTTATCCCTATATCTAATGAAAAATCATTGACAAACATAGCGATATGTCTATCAATAACATCATCGGATAGCTCTTTTGCATATTTTTTTATATAAGTACGCGAAGATAAAGGGTTCTGCATTGCAAACATAATGCTCTCGTGAATGAGTGAGTTTAAATCTGCAATAGTTTCACCTCCTAAACTACTCTTCGCTACTATTCCACCTAATGGAATAGGTAGATTATATCTCTTTTCCCATTCTGCGCCTAAGTCGGAGATGAGCCTTAGCCCCTTATCTTCATACAAGAACCGCTCTTCATGTATTAATACTCCAGCGTCTACTTCGCTCAATAAAATAGCATTTGATATATCAGAAAATAGCTTGTAAGATTTATCTGTTATCTCTGGGAATAACCTTTTAAGAAGTGCAGCAGCAGTGGTGTTCTCCCCCGGTATCGCCACTTTTAGTGATGGCATATCATTAATGATATTATCTTTCGCACAAACCAGAAGAGGGCCATTACCATAGCCCATTGCCCCCCCCGAATTTAGTAATTGGTAAGAATTTTTTATCTTAGGGTAGAGTGCATAGCTAATCTTTACGACATCTGGTTCTTCTCTTTCAGCGGATGTGTTAAGCTCCTCTATATCAAATAATGACACATCAAATTCATATTCCTTACAATAAATTTTCCCATTAACCAAAGCATCAAATATGAATGTTTCATTACGGCA
>CAYIZU010000196.1:0-1513 GCA_964367795.1 uncultured Rikenellaceae bacterium
GTATGATAATAGCAACAGTTATAGGGCTCTTTATATACCCTTCATTATATATAATAATTGGTAAAATAGCAAACTTTAAGAAGATGCGTAAAATGGATTTAATAAAGATGAAAGATGAAAAATAATTTTTTTATATTAACAGTTATAGCCTTATCATTAATAGGTTGTAGCCATAAGTTTGTACCACTAACAGCTCAATTGCCAAGTAATTATCTATATGGAGGTAATAATCGATATACAAATATCGATTCATCGACTAAATGGTGGAGGATATTTAATGATACAACACTTGATTCTCTCATAGATATTGCCTTTATAAATAATCAAGATGCTTTAACGGCGTATTCAAGGATAGTGCAAGCCGAGTTGCAAGTTGGTGTCGACCGTTCGCAGTATCTTCCTAATTTTTCACTCAACCTATCTGGGGAGGGGGAGTACGAGCGTGAACAACAACTATATTCGCAGAGAATTACTCAAGAATACACTATATCACCATATATGAGTTGGGAGATATCTCTATTTGGAGCCATGAAAAACAGCACAAATGCTGCAAAAGCCTCATTATTAGCGATAAAATATAACTATGAAGGTATTATGTTAACCCTTGCGGCAGATATCGCAACGACATATTTTCAGCTAATAGAGAATATTCAAAATCTAAAGATTGCTAAGCAGACCTATAAAACGCGCAACGAGTCGGCATCTATTATTAAATCAATGGTTTATCATGGATTATCAACCGGTATAGATTTGTTACGTGCAGAGGGTTTAGCCGAGTCGGCGTTGAGTGATATAAATGAGTATAAGCGTACTGTAGTGCAAAATATGAATGCTCTTTCTGTTCTACTTGGTACTAATCCTCAAAAGGTAATTAATATTAGTTCGTATGGCAGAGGATATTATAATCTTCCAGGTGTAGTCCCATCAGGGTTACCTTCTGAATTACTCACGCGGCGGCCAGATATTATTGAGTCATATGCATTAATAGTAAAGGCTTCATCGGAGGTGGGAATTGCCAAAGCAAATAGATTCCCATCATTAAAGCTAACAGCTGCCGGAGGATTATACTCTAATGAATTGCACTCTTTTGTTAACTCTCCTTTGCCATACATGTGGAGCGTTGTTGGGAGTGTTGCGCAGCCGTTATTTCAGTTTAAGAAACTTAGGCGTTTAGAACAAATAGCAGTTGAGAATCTTAAACAGAGTGAGTTAGCATATTCCAAAACAGTTATCACGGCCCTTAGTGAGGTTGAAAATGCACTTGTCTCAATATCCACATATAACGAACAAGTAAGAGATTATGAAAGTTTGGTGCTGAAAAATCAAAAGATTAATAATATAACAGCAGAACTTTATGATAAAGGGCTTATAGATTATCTTAATTTGCTTGATTCAGAACGCACGCTTTATGAGTCACAAATTAAGTATAATGCATTGCAGCAAGCAAAATATAGTGCTTATGTTGAGTTATTTAAAGCACTTGGGGGAGGGTGGTAAAACCCTTATTTGATTT
>CAYIZU010000196.1:1523-3374 GCA_964367795.1 uncultured Rikenellaceae bacterium
TTTTTGAGTATTTCGGCTCAACCGTAAAATCAATATTGAAATTGTCTCAAAAATATTTTTGACACTTCCAGAATCACGAAAATACTCACGTACATCAGTACGCTCCGTTTTATGCTTATTACTAAGCACTCAAACGGAATTTTGATACACCTTCTAATAAAAAAGACCGCCTTGAATTATTTCGAGGCAGTCTCATCATTTTTTAACTATATTTAACGCTATAGTCGTGATATAAGAATCACTATCTAAAAATCTGCGTTGTTGGGGGTTCGTGGGAAAGGAATAACATCACGAATGTTGCTCATACCTGTTACAAACATCATTAACCTTTCAAATCCAAGGCCATATCCACTATGAGGAGCAGTTCCAAACCTACGAGTATCAAGATACCAACTCATCTCCTCTTTAGGTACCCCTACTTCATCCATGCGAGCAAGTAGCTTGTCAAGGTTTTCTTCTCTTTGTGAGCCACCTATTATTTCCCCAATCTTAGGGAATAATACATCCATGCCTCTAACTGTTTTGCCATCTTCATTTAGCTTCATATAGAAAGATTTTATCTCCTTAGGATAGCCAGTAACAATTACAGGGCGTTTAAAGTGTTTTTCAACAAGATATCTTTCATGCTCACTCTGTAAGTCTGCACCCCATGATACTGGGAATTCAAATTTTGCCCCACTCTTTAGAAGTATTTCTATTGCTTCAGTGTATTCAATACGCTCAAAATCGTTAGCAAGTACAAACTCAAGACGTTCAATAAGCTCTTTATCATACATGTTCTGTAAAAACTCAATATCATCTTTGCAGTTCTCAAGAGCATATCTTATAACATATTTAAGATTATCCTCTGCAAGATTCATATTGTCGTGTATATCATAAAAAGCCATTTCAGGTTCAATCATCCAGAATTCAGCTAAGTGACGAGGTGTATTAGAGTTTTCCGCACGGAATGTTGGTCCAAAGGTGTAAATTTCACCCAATGCCATAGCCCCTAATTCCCCCTCTAATTGTCCCGAGACTGTTAGGTTAGTGTGTCTTCCAAAGAAATCCTCTTTGTAATCAACCTTTCCTTCATCATTAAGGGGTAATTCGTCCATATTAAATGCTGATACCGTAAACATAGCACCAGCACCCTCTGCGTCAGACGCTGTAATTATTGGTGAGTGCCAGTAACAGAAACCTCTATCATTAAAAAATTTGTGTATTGCATATGCCATAGCATGGCGAATACGAAATACCGCACCAAAAGTGTTAGTTCGTGGGCGTAAATGTGCTATCTCTCGAAGGAATTCAAGCGTGTGCCCCTTCTTTTGTAGCGGAAAGGTGCTATCAGCTCCACCATATAGTTCTATTGATACTGCTTGAACTTCAACCGGCTGCCCCGAGCCTGCCGATTCAACAAGCTTCCCATTAATAGATAAACAAGCACCAGTGGATATACTACGCAACAATTCATCATCAAAATTTGCAACATCAACAACCACTTGAATATTATTTATCGTCGAGCCATCGTTAATAGCCAAAAACGCTACGTTCTTATTCCCTCTCTTTGTCCGTACCCATCCTTTTAATACTATATCTTGCCCCGTTGGCCTTGTTTGTAATAAATCTTTTACTTTAATTCTCATAATCTATCTATTAATGATATGATAGCTTTAGAAACTACCGTTTAACTGAAGAAATTGTCTCAAAAACATTTTGTCACTTCCTGAATCAAATAAATATTCACATACATAATAAGTACGCTCGATTTATGCCCACCACGAAACCCAAAAACGGGTCAGTGCAAATTGGCGGTGGAGTGTATGAAGGCTTTTCTCAAAATCACTTCATCTTCGGCACCTTTCCCAC
>CAYIZU010000197.1:0-3371 GCA_964367795.1 uncultured Rikenellaceae bacterium
AAATACTCTTCCCACTCATCTTGTTGCAAAAGCGTGAGAACATATTTTTGCTTTTTTAATTGCGCCACAAACTCCTTAAACTCACACATATCAAACCGCTCCAATACACCTGTGATTTTTATTCCATCAAAATTGTCTGCTACTCGTTTTAGAAACTTTTGGCGTTTAGCTGTAAGTTCTGCATTGAGTTCTAACATGTGTTCGACTTTTTTTGAAATACACTGTTGATTATCATTATTAACAATAGGTATTCGTTCCAAATACACTTTCTTTACCTCTGCAAATAATCGCCCTGACTCCTGCGAAATAATTTGATACAGATAATGCATCAGTTTACTATTTAATATGCCAAGTATATATTTTATACTATACCCACTATTCCTTAAACCGACATTATATACATTATTTAAGTTTATCCGTTTTTTGTTATCTATAGTCGCAATAATTGTATCGGCTGTTTGTCGAATAATTATTTTTTCATCATCAAAAAAAGGCGCACTTTCTCTTGGCTCAGCAAGCCATTTGCCATAAGACAGAAACATTGAAGGCTCATTTACAAAATTGTAACGATTAAAATCTTTACCAATTACACACTGAACATAGCTATTGTCAATTTTTGTATTGGCAGTAAAAATTTTGTCTTTAACAGTTTCTTTTGTCTGTTTCGGTACCCCTTTATTAGTTTGATATGGCTTAATGCCAACTATAACATTACATATAGAAGTCAGTGGTTCTGAATTTATGTACAGTTTAGAAATATCAATACATCCACGTCCTAATATGTATTCTCCTCTATCTGAAATTACACTATTATACTCCTCTACAATATGTTCATCATTTATCTCGGAGATTTGGTTGCAAATAAGTATTTTTATTTTTGAATGTGTATTACTTTGTTTTCTTATAATCCAAGAGACGCAATCTCCGATGTCAGCATCATCAAAAACTTCATATAGATACTTACATATTGATATTTGATCATACTGCTGCATAAATGCACGTATCTTTTTGAAATAATGCTGGTAGGTGAATGTTGCAGGTGTGATATATCCAGTAACTCCACTCTCTTTTGTTAAACAAAGACCTTGTTCATAAAATAATACATAAGTATTTACTTGATATTCAAAAGTCTGATATATTTGCGAAAAATACATTATCTCTTTAGGTGTTACCTTAGCTCCATACGGTGGATTCCCAATAACAACATCAAAGCCTCCACGCTCAAATACTTGTGGAAACTCCACAGACCAATCAAACGCCTTATCGCCTGCAACTTCGGGGTCGGAGATAAGTGAGTTGCCACATTTGATATTATTAGAGAGTGAGTTTAGTTTGCGATGTGGGCGTGCGGTGCGTAGCCATAGCGAGAGTTTTGCAATCTCAACACTCTCATCATTAATATCTACACCAAAGAGATTATTTTCGAGTATTGAGTTTTCAATATCGGGAAAAACCATACCCCCACCATAAACTTTGGCGGTCATTTCGTCTATTTGCGAATGCTCTGCAATAAGGAAATCAAGTGCTGCATTTAAAAATGCACCACTACCGCACGCAGGGTCGCAGATGGTTAATGATAATAACCACTCACGATAATCGTCTAGTCGTTTTATTAGTTTGTCAACCGTTGCCTTTTTGCGCTTTTTGTCAGAATTACACTCTTCTTCTTTTATATTTAGCTCTGCTCTTTTCTCATTACACAATCGCCCAATAGTATTTTCAACGATATATTTTGTTACATAGCGTGGAGTGTAGAAAACGCCATCCTTTTTGCGTTTCGATACTGGTTTCACTCCTGTTGTTATCTCGCTCGTGATTTCTTCTATCTCTGTTAGCGAATTTTCGAATATATGCCCTAAAATATTAACATCAACCTCAGTAGCAAAATCATATTTCGCCATTCGCTCTGTATGCTTAGCCAATAAATCATTTGATATTCTTATATTATCAAGAATCTCATCGGACGCAAACAGACCACCATTATAGGCAAAAATATTTAGCTCTTTATTGCCTACATTTAGCATATTAAAGTATATCTTAAACCTATCGTAAAGCTCTTGGCGAGGGTTTAAAGGATCTTTCATTAATACACGCCAACTATTAATGTGGCTAACAATAGTATTTGGCGGAAGTAGTCCTTTATCCTCGGCAAAGAAGATAAATAATAACCTATCTAACAGCTTCTGCGACTTCTTAAATAGTGTTAATTCATCGTACTGAGTATTATTTTTTGTAATATCAGCAAACAGCTCTCTTTTGAATATAGAGTAATCTTTATACAGTTTTTTAGTTATAGAATCCTCCTCGCTTAAAGATTCCTGCTTTATGCGTTGAGGGATATTATTTGAAATACTATCATACGACAATAGAAGATGCAGCCTTATAAACTCCTCTTTTGTAAGAGTGAACAGATTAAACTCCTCATATTCGGTTTTATTGTCGATATAAAATCTTAATTTCTCAAAATTTGAGGTTATAACATATACGCACTTCTTGTGCCCTGCCTTATAGTTGAATGCTTGGGTGTCAATATCTTTTAGATTAGGTGTTTTATGGTCTTTTAGCTCTATAACTGCCACAACATCACCATCAATGACTATTGCCCCATCAGCTTTTTTGCTATCCTGCTCATTTTTTTGTTCACGTTTTAGGTTGTAGTTTGGATTAGGCTCAATAGTGTAGCCAAGAGTATTAACAAAAAGCTCTCTCAAAAATCCCTCTTGATACTTCTCTTCATTAATTCTTAAAATATTTTCTTGAATATCAGAATCGTGAAAATAAGATGAATATTTTCTGTATAACTCATCTAATATAACTATGTTACCCTCATTATGAGATTGTATAAATTTATCTATTACTATTTTTTGAAACATAATACATCATTATTTAATCTATCATACAGCATTAACGTGACAAGACAACAATTTACGGATAGTTTACACTTAGAATTCGATACACCCTATATATAGCCGTTAATACATTAGCCTCAGTCCTGTTTTTGGCTCTAAAGTTACAAAAATTTATACACATTATAATAAAAAAGCGAAAAAAATTAATTAAAATCCCTTCCGCTAATTACTATATCTTTATACTCTATGCTTTCCTATCTAACTTATTGGCTTCGTGTTGATAGCGTCTTGATTGCTCCTTTTTGATAACCTGCTGACGTATCGTCTCTTCGTAGTCCTTAACATTCTGCACATCTGAATTATCTTCTTATTGTCTCGGTTAAGTTCAAATAGAAGACCGTTCAGCCGGTATGAGGCAAAAGAAAAAACTGAATAATTCTAACGAACTATCCAGTTTTTCTTGCTTGGTGATTCAGCTGGGGCTCGAACCCAGGACCCCAACATTAAAAGTGTTGTGCTCTA
>CAYIZU010000198.1:0-3361 GCA_964367795.1 uncultured Rikenellaceae bacterium
CTATTTAAAGAACTAATTCTGCTATGTATACTAAGAAACTCAGATGTAGAAGGGAGATACCAAACACCCTTAGTACCAGTTATATATTTAGCTGCACCATTGAAAGTCCTATCCGCGTGAAAATTTTTCTCATGAACCCATCTAAAAGCAGGATGGTTAATAAAATTACTTCCTCCGACATTTCTTACAACCATCATATTTCCAAGTCCGCTATTGTTTAAAGGTGTATTAACAGCTGTAGTTACTTTACCCCATTGAAGTGCTGTCTCCGGCTCGTCAAGCGATACAATCGAACCTTCAATCCCACCATTAGCTATCTTATATACAACTCCAATAGGAGAAATAGCATTAGGCCATAAATCACCCACTGCATATGTCTGTGCTGTAGTGGCACTGGTTGATTGCGTACCCCATGGAGATATTGTAACACCATTGCTTGCAATATTGAATAATGCAACCCCCATATCAAAAGTCATAGAGTTTGTTTTTCCTTTTGCTATAGTATGAGCTGCAGCACCCACCGTGTAACGGTAACGTCGGCCACCTTCAAGTGTAACCTCCACCATATTACTATTTGCAGCAAATGTTTGAGGGGGCAGGATAACACTGTACACATTTTCACCCTTACTGTAAGCTGTTACGGCAACAGCATCACCCGAAGTAGCAACAGCACCCGTCGACGCATTATATGTTATCGTTTTATATGCCCACACCTTAACACTTTGAATAGTTGGAGGAGCTGTAGCAAAATCATCCACAAAGTTAAGCGTAATAAGCAATTGTGAAAGCACATGGTCAAACACTATCGGAATGTTTTGATTAAGTAAATCATCCTTTGGGATAAAATTACTATTACGATACACCATAAAATCAGATGACACATTACCAGCTCTTTGATCCTCTTGAACAGAGAAAGTTATGTTTGTCACATCTGTTACAGACTCACTATATGGAGCATAAGCAAATATTTCAAACGAGTTTACAGCACTTTCCCATAATAGCATATCACGACCTGTATAACTCCATACGTTACTACTCTTTTCCCACTCTGTGTTTGAATAGTCGTAAGCCACGTCATCACTACCCGTGATATAAAGTCCTAATGTAGTACCTTCATAGTCAGTGGTAGCTTTAGTTTTAGGCTCGTTAACATCAGTAGTAACGCGCACAGCACCATCTTCAGGGTAATTACCCCCGTAATCCTCATTATAGCCATCTTTTTGACACCCTACAAGTGTCATGAATGCTGCTGAGGCAAGTAAAAAAATCTTTTTCTTCATATTTATATTATTTAATTATTATTCTGTGCGACTATGCCGATAACCAAACCAACATAGTCTATATTTATCTGTTAACTCTGGAATTAAAATAACATAACCCCACGAACATATGCAGAACTTGTTTTAGACTGCGTACCACTATATCCAGTATATGACACGAAATACCCATATACACCACTTTCTGATGAAGTCCATAAACTTGTTCTGTCATCTTCATCAATAACTATCGGCAGCCCTAATCCTCTCAGCACACTATTTACTTTTTCACGCACTTGCGGATTTGGATTATACTTACTAAGATCGAAATAATCATCAATTTCATTGTAAGCAGGGAAGTACCATACGCCTTTTACTCCGTCAGCATACCCCTTAGGGTCAATATTACTACTCTTATTTAAATTATCTACCCACTGAAATGCAGGGAACGTACTTAAATCGGCACTCTTAGTAATAGCAGTGCGCATATTAAGTAAGCCATTATCAAAATCTCTAAAGGCATCATAGTAAACTGCCTCTGTACTCCATTTTATATTAGCATATCGGGCACTTTGCTCTGTAGATATAACCTTTCCACTTAACTTATCAGGATTTACAACGTAAACAATCCCTATAATATCTAAACCCTCTATTCTTTCGGTTGACCATTTCCCATTCGAATAGAAATAGTCTCCTACCTCTGCTGGCTCAATATACTCCGTTACCTGATCACTAACGTTGATACCATCTGTCGCCCAATCGTTTACCTGTACAGAGCCAAGAGTAACTTTATTCTTTCCAACTGTTAGATTATAAGTGTAGCTGTGACCTGCCTCCATAGCTGGTATGCCCGTAACCTTTAAATCAGTATTGTTAACTCTAACTCTAATAAAATCAGTTGTAGCGTTCCCGAATCCCGGTAATACTAACGCTTGGTATTGCGAGTTAATACCTCCTACAACAGTTCCGCTTCCTACTGTAGCATATGGAGTTATCATAGTTGGTTGCGCAGCATATATCCTATCAACTTTATCATATTCTGAACCAATATATAAACTCTGTAACACCATATCATCAGGATTAGAAAACTCATCGCTGAACTTAACAATGTTAACAATAACTCTCGCCGTTTGACGCTCTAAGGTAAGGGCTAACGGAGCTCCCTCAGCCGGTCTACTTGCTAACTTGTCATAAACCATGTAATCAGCTTTCGCTATGCCTGTTATAGTTGACTGATTTACGGGTAGAGTAAACTTGTCAACCGATGCATCATGAGGATAATAAGCTTGAACTGTCATATTATCACCTTCCCATAATAGGTAGCTATCACTTGTCCACCCTTCTGCTCCAAGAGTGTAAATAATAGGAAGTTCCGTTAATGTTTCTACACTGATTTTATCACCAACAAGAAAACTAGTTCGTGCATCAACGCTCTCACCTACAGGGTTACTACGTGTTTTTTCTCCTTCAGAAGCAATCTCTGCCGAAATAAGTAGCGCATTAGGGTCTAATGCATCAGCTCTATCCGTTTTCTGGCATGAAACAAAGACTATAAGTCCCAAAGCCAATAAAAAAATCTTTTTCTTCATATTTATATTGTTTATTATTATTTTATTATATAGTTAATATCATTTCTGTCGCTAAAATTTCCGCTATCCTTTTGCGCTTGGGTGAGGCTTACATCTATTGTTATTGACTCGCCCGTGGAATCTTTCTGTTCATAGAAATAACCATAAGTAAGGTTTGTAATATTAGATATATCAAGAACACTAATGGAATTATCATAGCAATACAAATCTGTCAACTGCGTTAAGTTTGATACGTCAAGAACACTAATGGAATTATCAGAGCAAGACAAATCTGTCAACTGCGTTAAACCTGATACGTCAAGAACACTTAGGGAATTATTAGAGCAATACAAATCTGTCAACTGCGTTAAACCTGATACGTCAAGAACACTTAGGGAGTTATCAGAGCAATGCAAATCTGTCAACTGCGTTAAATCCGATACGTCAAGGACACTTAGGGAATTATTAGAGCAACGCAATTCTGTCAACTGCGTTAAACCCGATACATCAAGAACACTTAGGGAATTATCATAGCAA
>CAYIZU010000199.1:0-3316 GCA_964367795.1 uncultured Rikenellaceae bacterium
CAACATTACAACGATTAAAGCGAATATGATTTCTCACTATTTGTTCACATAGCTGTCGATGCGTGTATCTAACCTCTGAAGAGTAATCTCCAATAGCAGGTGAGTTCCAATAGTTGGTAAAGACCTCCTTTAATATATCTGTTAGTTTTTGATTTCCATCCATAACCATTAATTTTTAAACCGTAACTCATTCCCTGCAGCTGTGCTACTTATTACACCATTTTCATAAGCTATATGTCCATTAACAAACGTATATGCAATACTATTCCTAAAGATATATCCTTCAAGAGGCGACCAACCACATTTAGAAAGTATATTATTTTTAGATACCGCACACTCTTCTTCCTTTCGAACGATGACAATATCAGCAAAATACCCCTCTCTCAAATACCCCCTCTTTTCAATTCCAAATAAATCGGCTGGATTATGGCACATCATAGTCACCACATCAGCAACACTTAACCAATCATTTAATCCTTCGCTCATTTGTAACATAGCAAGTAATGAGTATTGAACCATAGGTCCCCCTGATGGGGCATCAAAATATCCACGCTCCTTCTCTTCTAATGTATGCGGAGCATGGTCTGTAGCTACAATATCTAACCTGCCACTACGCAATGCATCACGTAGTGCCGCTCTGTCAAATTCGCTCTTAATGGCAGGATTCCACTTTATTTTATTGCCCTTCAGAGCATAGTCTCTTTCGTCAAACCATAAATGATGTACGCAAACCTCTCCGGTAATACGCTTCTCTAAAAGAGGTTTATCGCTAAGTAATTCCATCTCCTTAGCCGTTGATAAATGAAGTAAGTGTAATTTTGTGTTATACTTCGTTGCTAACTCTACCGCTTCGGCACTTGATTTATAACATGCCTCAGCACTTCTAATAATAGGATGTATCGAAGCCGGAGCCTCTTTTCCTTCATAAAGAGCACGATAGTGAGCCATATTTGCTCTAATTATCTCCTCCGCTTCACAATGAGTGGCAACAAGAGTTGGAGATGACCTAAATATTTTCTCTAATGCCTCTTTTTTATCAACGAGCATATCCCCTGTTGAAGAGCCCATAAAGACCTTTATGCCGCATACGCGTGATGTGTCAAGACGCTCCAATAATGTACCATTGCTATTGTTTGCCCCGAAATAGAATGAATAATTTGCCAAAGACACTTCAGAGGCACGAGAGAACTTTTCTTCCAATGCCTCAATAGTTGTAGTAGGAGGAACGGTGTTTGGCATCTCCATGTATGAAGTAACGCCTCCAGCAACGGCTGCTGCAGATTCCGTTGCAATATCAGCTTTATAGGTCATGCCCGGCTCCCGAAAATGAACTTGGTCGTCAATCACCCCCGGTAAAACGTAACACCCTTCGGCATCAATCACTCTATCATATTTCTCACTATTCAATGTACTATCGTCTTTAATTATTTTCTCTATTTCATTGTTACACACAACAATAGAGCCAATGTATACCTTTTGTTCATTAACGATAGTACCATTTTTAATTAGTATCTTCATTTTTCTTTTTTAACTATTTCCTTTGATTCTACGAAATGGTAATTTTAAGACACCCCAAAACGCCTCTCCAAATATTCCAGAGCTCATTTTAGAGGTTCCTTCTGTACGATCGGTAAAGATAATAGAAACTTCACCTAACTTATACCCTAACTTCCATGCTGTATATTTCATCTCTATTTGAAAGCCATATCCTTTCATCTTTATTCGCTCCATGTTTATGGTTCTTAAAAGGGAGCTTTTATAGCCCACAAATCCAGCAGTCGCATCTTTTATCTTCATGCGAGTCACCTTACGTACATAAACAGATGCAAAATACGACATTAATACTCTTCCTAAAGGCCAATTTACCACATTAATACCTGTGACATACCTTGAACCAACGGTTAGGTCATAATTATCACGACATGCGATATATAGCTTATGTAAATCTTCGGGATTATGCGAGAAGTCGGCATCCATTTCAAATATGTAGTCATAATTCATCTCCAAAGCCCATTTGAAACCACAAATATATGCAGTTCCAAGACCTAATTTGCCTTTTCTTTCAACAATATGCACTCTGTTGGGATGCTCCACAATGAGCCTTTTAACTATATCGGCTGTTCCATCTGGAGAGCCGTCGTCAACAATTAATATATCAAAAATATCATCTAGTGATAACGTTTTTAATATTATCGCCTCAATATTCTCTTTTTCATTATATGTTGGTATAATAACTAATTTTCTATCCATGCCACAAATATAAGTATTTTTTTTAACATACTAAAACTTCAAGCAAAAAATATTCATAAGAGAAAAAATAGAGTAAAATATTTTGCTAAGAAAAAAAAAATACTTAACTTTGCATGCTTTTATGTATCATAAGAGTGTTGGATTTATGGAGTTGCCTAATAATTAATATGTTAGGTGTTCCGAAAGAAGTATTAACTAATTAAACGTAGAAAAAGTGGATTCATTAAGCTACAAAACAGTATCGCTAAACTCAAACACAGTTGATAAGAAGTGGGTTTTGATTGATGCTACAGATCTAGTGGTGGGTCGTTTAGCTTCTCAGGTTGCGAAAATCTTAAGAGGTAAAAACAAGCCATCGTTCACTCCTCACGTTGATTGTGGTGATAATGTTATCATCATCAATGCAGAGAAGGTGAAATTTACAGGCAAAAAAATGTCTGATAAGGTGTATGTTCGCCACACTGGTCATCCAGGTGGACAGCGTTTCGCAACGCCAATTGATATGTTGGCAAAGAAACCTGAATTTATCGTTTACAAAGCGGTAAAGGGTATGCTCCAAAAGAACAAATTAGGTGCTGCGCAATTGCGTAACCTGAAAATTTATGTAGGCAACGAGCACCCTCACGCTGCTCAGATGCCAGTAGAAATCAAATTAAACGAGATTAAGTAATTATGGAAGTGGTAAACACAGTAGGACGAAGAAAATCAGCCGTAGCTCGTTGTTATGTTAAGAGTGGTAGCGGTGCTATCACAATCAATGGGCGCGACATATCGAACTATTTCCCTTTGGAGATATTTCAATATGTTGTTAAGCAACCTTTATTGGTAACAGAAAACCTTAGTGCATTTGATATCAAGATTAATCTTGATGGTGGTGGTATTAAGGGGCAAGCAGAAGCAGCAAGACTTGCTATTGCACGTGCATTATGTGATATAAATATCGAGTTTAGACCAGTTCTTAAGAAGAATGGTTTCCTAACTCGTGATGCTCGCGTTGTTGAGCGTAAGAAACCAGGACAACCTGGAGCACGTAAGAAATTCCAATTCAGTAAACGTTAATTTTTTC
>CAYIZU010000200.1:0-3260 GCA_964367795.1 uncultured Rikenellaceae bacterium
GGCATAGAGGTAACTATGAAGCGCAGATATATCGTCAAATATCAGACGACACATTCTTCTCTCTAAAAGGATATAATAGTAAAACCAAGAGTGCAGAGTTACTTGTATTAGAGACTTATGATGGACCTAAGATTAGTCGCTCGCTTATGGCTCGTAATGTTAAATTCAATACTAAAACCCTTCGCTGGACTGCTCCTCGATATATAGTGCGCTCGTATGAGGGTAATAGAGAGAATCTTCAAAAACTCGAGAAATTAGATACCATGGTAAACCTAACCTCCAACGAGATTGGTAAGGTTGTAACATATGCTGAAACATTAAATGTTCATGAGTTAAATAAGTTTATTAGCGAACAGAGAGCTAAAGGCTCCGACAAAATACCAGAATTCGAGGTTATCAGGCAGAGTAGATATGCCTTTCCTTTCGCCGTTATCATATTAGCTGTTATTGCGGTATCTCTGTCATCGCAGAAAGTACGGGGGGGGACAGGTATGCACGTTGCAATAGGCTTAACGCTA
This sequence comes from uncultured Rikenellaceae bacterium, assembly GCA_964367795.1. Lineage (GTDB taxonomy): Bacteria > Bacteroidota > Bacteroidia > Bacteroidales > Rikenellaceae > JADFUS01. The sequence continues at coordinate 519 of CAYIZU010000200.1, forward strand.
TGTTTTACATATATTCTATTAATGCATGTATCCAATGAGTTTGGCAACAGCGGTGCGTTATCACCCATAATAGCGGTATGGTCGCCTAATGTTCTATTTGCTATTGTTGCATTGTACATATATAAACGAGCTCCCAAATAAAAAAGATTCATATGAAACGAAGCAAAAAATTATGATAATTTTATGCTGAGTTACATACGACAAATGAAAAACAAATTATAAACGTATGAAAAAAATAATCTTCTTTTTTATTGTTCTCATCTCTGCACTACCGGCCTATACACAAAATAAGTTGGGGGATGCCATTAACATAGTGTTGCAGTTTCGTGGTGGTGCCACGTATAATACAGATGTAAAGAGTGAGGCAATAGGTTTCATGATTGAAGATTTTAAGATATCATTAGATGGTAATATCGGGAAGAATATATACTATAAATACCAACATAATATCGCACCATATGGTGCAGATATAAGAACTCGAGAGAATATATCTAATAATGTTTTAGTTGCCGGAATAGGAATAAAAAGTGGAAAATTTGATATTTTTACCGGAAAACAACTACTCTCACATGGCGGAATAGAGTATTATTATTCCACAGTTGATGTGTACCAATTTAGTGAGTTAATAAACTACACATCATGCTATCACACAGGGGTATCTATTGCTTATAATTTCAACAAGAATCAACAATTGAAATTTCAAATAGCAAATGCATATCCATTAAATTTTAATGATATGTTTGGAGTCGTTCCTTTGTCAATAGAGAAAGCTCTGCTACCGCTATCATATGTTGCAAATTATAACGCAACTTTTTTTGAGAAATATAATATAAGAAGCTCTGTGTCAGCATCTCAAGTGGCAAATAATAAGTATAACTATCTCTTTGCATTGGGTAACGAGTTTAAAATATCTTCGAAACTGAATCTATACGCAGATTTTTATTATGCCGTTGAGGGAATAGATAGCAAGGGACAGCTATCAATGCTATCTCGCGTGGCAAGTCCTGATATGTACACTGCTCTGAATGCCAAGTATAGAGCTATTGTTGCTCGTATTAATTACAACGTGTGTAGTAACTTTAAGCTACTACTAAAAGCGAGCTACGATACTGCCGAGCTATCAAAAGATAATGATATACTACTACGAGATAGATACATAACAACAATAGGCTATATGGCTGGTGTTGAGTATCAGCCATTTACGGAAACACCAGTAAAAATATTTATGAATTATAGAGGAAAAAATATTAAGTATAATGATATAGCTAACAATTTGGGGTTTAATAATAGAGATGAAAACTCCATTTGGTTAGGTGTGATATGTAGATTTTCAGTATTATGATAAAAGTAGGAGATAGAGTAAAGTTTATAAACGACATAGGTAGTGGTAAAGTTGTTAGTGTTAACGGTTCAATTGTAGAGGTTGATGTTGTTGATGGGTTTGTTGTACCATATATATCAAGCGACCTTGTCGTTGTGAGTGAAGAGGAGGAGATAGATATTATTGAACGTATAGGTGTGGGCGACGAACGCCCTGGCTCTAAGAAACGCGCCAAACAAGGCGAGGCAATTAAAAGTGTTACAAAAAAGACAAAAGAGCCTGCCTACAGCAGATATGGAAAAATCGCTCTTGTAGATGATGACTATGAAGAGGAATTTTTAGATATGAACCGCATCAACGAACAGTATAGACGTAACCGTGCCGCCGCCGAAGAACGGGAAAGAGAGTTTGAGGCGATACGTGAACGTGAACGTCAAGCACCTGAAAGAGTCATTGAAAGTTCGCGAAGTGTAGAAAAAGAACTTGCCGAAAAAATTGAGAGTGACAAGCCAAAAGTTGTAGCTCCAAAGCCAGACAATAAGAGTAATGATATTGAAGTTATCGATCTACATGCACATGAAATACTGGATAACACTAATGGTATGACAAATGGCGAAATTATTCAAGCTCAGTTAGCACGCTTTACAATTGCCCTTGATGCTGTAGTTAGAAGTGGTAAGCGTGGTAAAATAATATTTATTCACGGCGTTGGAAGTGGAAAATTAAGAAGAGAGATAGATATAGTACTGCGTAAAGAGTACCCTAAATTAGTGTCGCAAGATGCCTCATTCAAGGAGTATGGCTATGGTGCCATCTTAATAATGTATTAACAGATGGAGCTACTACAAGATTTAGGACTAATAGGGCTTTTTATAGGGGCGCTACTTGCCGCAACTATTATACCTTTTAGTTCTGATGTACTACTAATTGGTGTTCTTGCAGCGGGGATACCTGCCATTCCGGCAATTACAGTTGCCACACTTGGAAATTGGTTAGGAGGTATGATTTCATACTATATGGGCTATATTGGTAAGTGGGAGTGGGTTGAGAAATATCTCCGAGTAAAACATGAAACACTTGTTAAACAGAAAGACAAAGTAGATAAGTATGGTGCTACACTTGCGCTACTTAGCTGGCTACCACTTATAGGTGATGTTTTTGCCATAGCTCTTGGGTTTTATCGCGTAAATCCAAAACTATGCGCTACATATATGCTCATAGGAAAATGTGCTCGCTTTATACTTTGGGGAGTATTATATCATTACGGTAGTGAATTTATGAATAAATAAAGAGCGAGAGAATTATCTTAGAATCAACCGATTTAGCACTTTTTACAATATAAATATTGTTTCGACTGCGACATCTCATTAGGGCAATTCGCAAAACTCTGTTTTGTGAATTGTCCTAAACGAGCGATAGCG
>CAYIZU010000201.1:0-3224 GCA_964367795.1 uncultured Rikenellaceae bacterium
AGGTCTAAATAGCAGGGCAAATAGTACAGCAACAACAACTATATAGATTGCAAAAATATACCAACAACTGCTCCATGCCGTTACTCCATTTGCATCTGTGTAGTACTTGACAACAGCACCTGCCGAGTAAGAGCCTATTACTGCACCAATACCGTTTGCCATGACAGTAAATAGTCCTTGAGCAGACGATCTTATTGATGCCCCTACACATTTTTCAACAAATAACGAGCCTGAAATATTGAAAAAATCGAATGCCATGCCATATACTATCATTGAGAGTATTAGCATCCATAATCCATCACCGGGGTTTCCTGCTCCAAAAAGAGCAAATCGTGCCCCCCAAGCCAACATACTAATAAGCATAACCTTTTTGATGCCAAACCTGCCTAAGAAGAAAGGGATTGCAAGAATGAATAGCGTTTCGCTCATTTGAGATAGTGATATGAGTATAATAGAGTATTTTACACCAAATGAGTTGGCATATTCTGGGATGCTCTTGAAACTCTGTAAAAAGACCTCTCCAAAAGCATTTGTTATCTGTAATGCTGCACCAAGAAACATCGTAAAGATAAAAAATAATGCCATGTTTTTATCCTTAAACAGAATAAAAGCCCTAAGACCTAACATATCTATCAATGATTTCTTATCACCATTACCTTTATTAATAGGGCAATTAGGCATTGTGAAAGAGTATAGTCCCATTATAAGCGATGCAGTAGCCGCAAGTATTAATTGCATTTGCGAACTCTTAAAACCAGTAAATTCCACTGTCCACATGGCAATAATAAATGCTACAGTACCCCATATTCTTATCTTTGGAAATACTTTTACTATATCTCCATCCTGTTTTTCAAGTGCGTTATATGACACCGAATTTGATAGTGCTAATGTTGGCATATAACACATTACATATAGTAGTATCGAGATGTATAGAGGTACGTAATCAGTTTGAAATGATGCATAAACCAAAAACGCCGAACCTGCTAAATGTGCCAAGCCAAGCACCTTTTGTGCAGGTAGCCATCTATCTGCAATAATACCCAAAACAGCGGGCATAAAAAGTGCGGCTATACCCATAGTAGCGTAGAAACTACCTATCTGCATACCATCAAATTTAAGAACTCCACCCAAGTAGCCTGCGAAAGATATTAACCATGCTCCCCAAATAAAGAATTGTAGGAACCATAGTATTGATAATCGTAGTTTTAAATTCATGTTAAAATAATTAAAGGGTTAATTTGTCAAAAGGTTTTCACCCCTTTTGAGAGTGAAAACCTTTCTAATTAGTCGCCAGCCTTATTTACGGGCCGACTAATTATTTGTTAGGTCTGCTTAGAATGTTAAGCGAATACCAAATTGCATTCTCCAACGAGATAAGTAATCAGAAACACGTACATCTGCTGCGCCATCATACCATTTATATGTTGGAACATAACCTTTGCCATCCGCTGTTTCAGTTAGTTTATCAATCTCAAGAATTTGTTGGTTGTTGTAAGAAATATAGTTATATGTTCCCCATTCAGAGTTGAACATATTACCAATATTCATAATATCCAGTGTCAAAGATATCTTGCGACCGTTTTTCTTGTCATAGAAGAAGTGTTGTGCGAAGTGTAGATCAAAATGGTGCTCGAAATCTAAGATATGTCCATAGCGATCAACATAGTCACCTTTCTTACTTACTAAATAATCATTAGCATTAATGTAGTCAGCAAATTTGTTCATGTCTTCAGTAGTTGCCCAGCTCATCTCCTTAAGCTCTGAATCTGTAGGTATGTAAAGTAAAGTATTACTTGTATCACCATCGCCGTTTAGGTCTGTTGTATACCAGTCACGATACACTAAGTTAATGCGGTCGCCAGAGAAACCTTGATAGTTTAAGGCAACAACGGTTTGCATTTTACCATTTGCATAAAGCGGTGTTTGGTAGTTAAGCGATACATTTACTGCGTGAGGAACATCAAACGAAGAGAAACCAAGCTCGTTAGTATCGTTAGCATTTTTTGAGTAGTTATATTGCCAGTTAGATATAGCAACAGATGATGTTGCATCATTTACTGACATAGAGCGACCATAAGTGTATGAAGCTCTTACATCAAGACCAAAGTTGAATGATTTTTCAACAGAAGCACTTAGGTTGTATGAATAACCTTTATTTGTATTCTCCAAATTGATAACAGCACTATAACCACTTGTAACATCGTAATGAGTGTTTGTGTTATTCGCATTTGCAGCCTCTTGCGATACATTATATAATGTTTTTCCGCTATCATAAAGAGCAGCATTTTCGAACACTACATTGTTAAGTGTCTTTGAGTATAGACCTTCAAACACAAATTTCCATCCGTCATTTGTTGAGTGCTCAAACGCAAGGTTTGTGCGGAATACTTGTGGGAATTTGAAGTTTTCAGATATAGTATTGATAGTTTTAGGAGCACTTGCTACATTAATAGTTTCCCCTAATCCAGGAATAGTTCCTTTTGTTATCGACGCAGTATTCATCTCCATACCTGTGTTACCAAAGATATTAGATACCCACACAAACGGAACGCGACCAGTAAAGATACCAGTACCTCCACGTACAAGTGTGTTTTTTGAGTCATCAGTATAGTAACGGAAACCAACACGTGGAGACCATAATACCTGCGCTTTAGGTTTGCGACCTACTACATAGTCACCTCTTTTTGCAATTTCGCTATTGTTGAAATCTGGATTTTCTGTCGGATTATCAGTGATGATAGGTATGTCAATACGTAAACCACCAGTAACAGTTAATCTATCAGATGGTTTCCACTCGTCTTGCACATAGAACCCTAATTGCATAGCACCAAATTGAGCTTTCCAATCTTCTGTTCCAGTTATATCGGTGTTAATCCAGTTATAATATACAGCCGATGGAGTGTTCGCCATAAAAGCATCTAAATCTTTAAAACGGTAGTTCCCATAGCGGTTTTGGATAAATCCATTACCCATTTTATAGAATTCGTTATGAGTACCAACAGTTAATGTATGCGTACCTTTATATATTGTTAAGTTATCTGTTAGTGTGAATACATCTTGATCTAATACGTTAAAGCCAGAAGATCTCTCTGTACCAATATAAACAGTTGTGTATATATTATCTGGATTATTCTGTATATTAATAACGTCATCAATCTGAACAAATGGTGCAGCATAAGCTACTCCTCTTTCGTCACGAACGCGAGTGTAACCAACACGTAATT
>CAYIZU010000202.1:0-3221 GCA_964367795.1 uncultured Rikenellaceae bacterium
CTTTTCGAAGAGCCTGCAGAGAGAAATATATTTATCTTTGTCAGTGAGCATCCACATCAGATATTAGAGACAATAGTTTCGCGGACACAACGCGTAATAATTCCTGCTGTTGATAATGGTGATATTATATCATACTTAAGAACTATTACTGAAGATATAAATTCAGATTTAGAGGGTATAACTGCTGCTGCTAACGGGGATATTATTACTGCAATCAATGCCTTAAATGATGGTTCACGAGAGGAGAACCTTCAGCGTTTTATAACTCTTACACAGAAGAGTTATGCTGTAAATATTGAAGGTATACTTGAGTGGGTTGATGAGTTTGTTGCTCTTAATCGCGAAGAACAAAAGAATTTCTTTATTGAAGCAGTAAATATTCTGCGTCAGAGCTTTATCCTAAATTTAGGTCTTAATGATTGTGCGTATAGTTTTGGTAGTCACTACGACTTTGTAAAAAAATTTCAAGCGGTTATCAATAAAAATAATATTGCCTCCATTGTCGATGCCTTTGAGTTGGCAGCTCGAGATATACAACAGAATGGAAATACTCGTATAGTGATAACTCATTTTGCACTAACTTTAATTCCGCTATTGCGTAAAAAATAGATTGTATGATACATACCACACTGCTTTTGGGTTGTAATATCGGAAACTGTGAAGAGAATATGAAAGAGGCATATTCTCTTGTTTGCGAGCGTGTGGGTAGGGTAGTGAAAAGTTCTTCTGTCAAGCGTTCAGAGGCTTGGGGTTTTACCTCTAATGATTATTTCCTTAATCAGATTGTGGTATGCGAGACCTCTTTATCACCTGAAGAACTTCTTTTTACTTTATGGGAGATTGAGAAATTATTTGGGAGAGAACGAGGTAGTGTCGCCGATGAATTGAAAAAATATGAAGCGCGTAAGCGAGGTGAAATAGGCTACTCTTCACGTGCTATGGATATAGATATTATTTTCTATGGCGATAAAAAAGTAGAAACGCCATTATTAACAATTCCTCACCCTCTTTACGAGGAACGAGAGTTTGTTTTAGAACTATTACAGGAGCTAAATTATGGATTTATCAACCCAAAGAATAAGACATAGAAGAAGGGGTATTCGCGAAACTATGTTTTGTGAATCCCCCTTAACAAGCGAATACCCCGTTGTAGTGGTATTCTGAATTTCGCGAACGACACTAGCTTAAAGCACATTCTTTATATCCCATGTGTATGCGCGCAGTCCTTGCTGTGATGTGCGGCTATCCAGTTCACGGAGAGCCTCCAATAATGGCTCCACTTTATCAGGCTGAATAACACACATAATAGCACTATTTAGTGCAGGCCATGCGTGAGTTCCGAAATGCGGTTCACCGTCAATACTTCCACGGCCAGTTAAGTCTTTCCATTTTGAGTAGCCACGTATCGACAGTCCTGTTAATATATCATCTATTGCCTCGGTTAACGATTGGGCATAAAATATCATTACACTTTGCATAATTTTCTATTTTATAATGGCAGGTGAGATAGTTGCCTCACCTGCCCAATTAATTATTTATTTTTTTTCTTTGATTTCATCTCTTTCATGAGTTCACTGTTGCTGTACATTGCGTATATAACAGGTATCACGACAAGAGTTAATATTGTTGAGAATGTAAGGCCGCCAATAACAGCTATACCCATTGGTTGCCACGCTTCAGAACCTTGCCCTGCAGCAAAAGCCAGAGGTACCATACCTAATATTGTTGTTAAGGTTGTCATTAAAACAGGACGCAGTCGCGAACGACCAGCCTCTACTACGGCATTACCTATTGACATACCTCTCTCGCGAAGTAGATTCATAAAGTCGACAATAACGATACCATTCTTTACCACTATACCAACAAGCATAATAGCACCTATAAGAGCCACAATACTTAATGGGGTATTAGATATATAAAGAGCTAAGAATACACCCGTAAAGGCAAATGGTAGAGAGAACATGATTATAAATGGCATTTTAAATGATTCAAATTGTGTTGCCATAGTTATATAAACAAGTATTACAATAAGCACCAATAGTAGTCCCATATCCGCAAACGACTCTGTTTGGTCTTCAATAGTACCTCCTACTTCAACAAATAACCCTTCAGGTATTTCGGTTTCATCAACAATCTCCTGAACATTTTTTGCAATCTCTCCAAGAACGTAACCATTACCTATTGCACTCTTTACATGTACCACACGCTGACGGTCCTCACGTTGAATGACCGGTGGTGTCTCCTCTATTATCACATCACCAACATCGCTTAGGCGTACTGCTTTACCCGTTGGGGTATAAATTAAAATATTACGTATATCATCAACAGTTTGTCTATATTGCTTATCATAGCGTATAATAATATCATATTCCTCACCATCTTCACGGAATTTAGATGCTGTTAATCCTTGCATGCGATTACGAACATACATACCTGCTGTTGAGGTATTCAGTCCGTATAGTGCCAGCTTCTCGCGGTCGAATTTAACCACATATTCTTGACGCATATCATCGCGCCCTAATTTTACGTCGCGTGTACCTTCAATATTTTTTATCTTATCACGTAATTCACGAGCAAATTTATCCGATAGATCTAAGTCATGGCCAAATATCTTAACCTCTATTTCAGGTGGTGCATTCATGCCACCACCGCCACCGTTAGAGGTGGCTCCTGCTATCACTGAAGATTGAATAATCTCGGGGAATTCCGCCAAATCTTTACGTAGCCTATCAGCTACCTCCGTCATTGTCGAGGAGCGCATATCTTTATCAACTAAATTCATAGTTAATGTTATGACATGTGTTCCTGCGTCGTCACCCATCATACTCCATGTGTCGTTGGTGTCGCTACCTGCTCCTAACGTAAATATCTTCATCTCGGGATACTTGTCATATATCATATCCTCCACTTTACGAGCTGTCTTTACCGTCTCTTCAACACTCATACTCTGCTGCACTTTTATAACAGCACTAACAAGACCATTATCCTGTAAAGGGAAGAATTCGGTAGGGACACGACTAATAAGCATTAGCGATGAGGCGAATATAAGAACGGAAAACGATAATATAAACGTTTTATGCGTTAATGCCCAAGATAGAAGCTTTGAATATCCATTGTCAAGTTTATCTAAGAATTTATCAATAGGCTTGAATATAACCATCACACCCTTATACTCATATTTAGAGACAAAGCGTAGCATTTTACTTGTAAGCATTGGAGTA
>CAYIZU010000203.1:0-3177 GCA_964367795.1 uncultured Rikenellaceae bacterium
TATAACCCGATGCTTAGAACGTACATCTCCTAATTCATATGCTATATTAACATCTGGAAAATGTTTCTTAAACTCTAACGATATAGTGTGCATTGGAGTTTCAGCACAATCAAACAACACAATCTGCTTAACATCAAAACTTGCAACTTGACGAGCTATCTCACTACCAATAGAACCAGCTGCACCAGTGACAAGCACAGTTTTACCCTTAACCTCTTCACTAATTTTATCCGTGTCAATTTTTATCTCTGGTCGCTCTAATAAATCTTCAATTTGTATCGGTTTTATATGGCGTTGTTCATTATTTTTACCCTCACTCACCTCTGTCATCTCTCCCATCATATACATGACAATTTGGTTGTTCATACAGAATTGAACTAAGTTATTTTTTTCTAATTTAATACTCTCATTGGATGTGAAAATGACAGAAGATATATTGTTTTTTGCGAATAACACTTTAAGTTTATCTTCGCTCATATTTACACTATAAACTTTTTGCCCTGAAATTACATTTCCAACTTTTTCTTTGTTTGTTGTGAGGAATCCTTTGATGCGATATTTAGAATTACTACTTTTGTTCACCTGTTTAACGAAATCTGGATTCGAACCTCTTGTACTATATATAAAGCAGTAACGCACCTCCTCTTGCGAATACTCAATTATGTATTGATAAGTGGTAACCATTGCAGCACGCACACCAATCATAAGAAATGAGGTTGTTAGTAGATCCCATAACATACAGTATAATGGAAAAGCCTTATATTCAAATGAAATCATTACTAAATATATGATAATACATTTGAGTATTGCAAAACCAATGATTTTTAGAATATCTCCCGTAGTAAAATATCTAACAACACTTTTAGGGAACCCAAAAAGTAATATTAATCCAATACTCACTAATACTGATATGCCTGTAATGGTAAATGTTATCTCTAACTCTTCGGCAACCCTAAAAATTGATAAAACTAATAGGCACGCTACAAATGTGGAAGATACCGATAGAAGTAAATCCAACAGAAAGATTACTTCACGTTTTAGGTATCGTATATTTTTTATTTTATTAAACATAGGGATTGTTTTTTGTTAATCTAGAATATTGTTTTGAAAATCGTCTCTATATCTTTAAAGAAAGAGCGGTTATTAATATATTCTAAATTCAAAGTTAATTTATCGGGCATAATAGCCTCTATATAATATTTTTCAGGGTCTGCTTGCTCTGATAATATATTATTTTCATCTCGATACTTTATTGATGCGATATCAGTTATGCCAGGGCGTACATTTAATACTTTCTTTTGTTCATCAGTATATAAATCAACATATTTACGAACCTCAGGACGTGGTCCAACGAGACTCATATCACCTCTGATAACATTAATAAGCTGAGGAAGTTCATCAATTTTATACCTCCTAATAAAGTATCCCGATGTTGTTATTCGAGAATCTCTACCTCCAACTGTTAATAGTCCTGATTTATCAGCCCCTACACGCATAGAGCGAAATTTGTAGAGTGTAAAATCTTTACCTCCTCGTCCAACTCTAACCTGTCTGTAAAAAACACCACCCTTTGAGTCTAACGCTATCCATATGCTAACAGTAAGAAATAGTGGCAGCAGAAGGATGAAACCCAAAAGCGAACTCGTAAAGTCGAAGGCTCTTTTTATCATGGCTACAATAATGATTTATAACTCTCAATGACACTATCAATCACATAATCCACCTGTTCATTAGTAAGTTGTGGATATATTGGGAGTGATATTTCATTTTTGTAGTTATTATAAGACATTGGATAATCGTTGATATCATATCCGATAGAGGCGAAATAGCTAAGCATAGGCATTGGTTTGAAATGAACATTTACTGCTACACCTTTCTCTGCAATACGCTCTATCATCGCATTACGGAAATCAACATCTTTTCCCTTAATTCGTAAAGCGTAAAGATGATATGAACCTATTATATTCTCACCGTCACCCGAAGGGGGTATAATGGCCCATTCATATTTCGTAAAAGCTTTATTGTATCTGTCAAATATCCGCTTGCGTTCAGTAAGCAGCTGAGGATATTTTCGCATTTGCGCCAATCCAATACCAGCATTAACATCTGGCATATTGCACTTCATTCCTAAGCCAATAATATCATATTCCCAACCCCCAGCTTTGGATTTTGAAAATGCATCTTTCGTTTGAAAATTAAGTGACATTTGACGCAGGTGAGTATATAGCTGCATGTTATCGAATGGAGCAGGCATATTAAAGCAAATAGCTCCCCCTTCGGCAGTTGTTATATTCTTCACTGCATGAAGGGAAAAGATAACGATATCCGCATTTGAACCTATTGGTTTGCCATTGTATACCCCGCCTAAAGAGTGAGCCGCATCGGAAATAATCATCACTCTTCCTAATATTTTTTGAATTTCACTTGTAGGCTGAAATATATCTTTCTTTCTTTTAACAAGTTCTAATATAGAGTTATAATCACAGGGATATCCTGCAATATCTACCGGCATTATGGCTTTTGTTTTTGGCGTAATAGCCTTTTCAATAGCTGCTACTGATATATTAAAATCATCTGTAGTATCAACCATTACAGGTTTAGCTCCAGCATGTATAACAGCTAAAGCCGTGGCAGAGTAAGTATATGCCGGAATGATTACTTCATCGCCCTCTTTTACCCCCAGCCATCGCAGAATCATTATTGCTCCAGATGTCCAAGAGTTTACGCATAATACCTCTTTAGCATTAGAAAATTTTTTTATTATCTCTTCAAGTGCCTTTACTTTAGGGCCTGTTGTTATCCAACCACTTTTAAGTGATGATACAACTTCTTCAATTACACTATCGTCAATATATGGTGGTGAAAATGGTATATTCATTGTTTTTAGTTTTTATAGTTTCTCTATAATCTGACCTGGATTCGAATGGGTTATCTCTACAGCTAATATGCCTTCTATTGCAACAATTATCTGTTTCCTATACTTTCCCTTTACCTTCACAAGTGTTCCAATCTTATCTTTGAATGGCCCTTCCTTGATTCTTACCTGCTCGCCCGTTTTAAGGTTAAAGCTATTAATATCAATATACTCAAGTTTGTCATATCTCCCTTCAACGAAATCAATAAATCTCTCCATCTGTTCTGTTGGCACAATTATTGGTCGTTTATAAGGGTCCCCAG
>CAYIZU010000204.1:0-3168 GCA_964367795.1 uncultured Rikenellaceae bacterium
CACTTATGGATAAGATTGAGAATGTGAATATATACAATACTAACGTTGATGGACGTGTATTAAACGAGCGTTGGAGTTCGGTTGGAGAAAATGCTAAATATAAGGCGCTTCAGTATGATAAAAATAACACGTATTTAACAAGACCAAACTCTCGATTTGTTCAGGATTATAACATGTTATCTATGTCATCAATTGAATTAAGCTATGACTTTAAAACATCTTTAATTCAAAAGTATAAATTGAATATGCTACGCTTAACAGTTGGTATGAATGATATGTTTCATTTGTCAACAGTAAGGCAAGAGAGAGGATTAAGTTATCCATATGCAAGAGTGATAAATTTCTCTATCAGAGCAAGTTTCTAATATAGGTTGTAAATTAAAAATTAGACAAATGAAAATAAGAATATATATTATCGCACTGTTTACTTTACTATCTACTTCGTGTAACGAGTGGTTAAAAGTAATACCAGAGAACGAGATTGTTGAAGGTGACTTGTATGCTGAGGCAACCGGATTTCATAACGTTTTGAATGGCTTATATAAGAACATGGCAAAGCCCGAAGCTTATGGTGAGTCGTTGACCTACGGTTTGGTTGATGTCATGGCAGATATCTATTATGTGTATAGAATTGATGGCTACGGAGATGGAATAACAAATTATTCCCCACTTTATCGCATAGCAACATACGATTATGATTATAATAGCTCTGTGGTCTCATTGATTGATAATGTTTGGGAGAGCAACTATAAGACAATAGCTAACGCAAATAATCTAATATTCAATATCCAAAAAGCGGAGAATAGCATTTTTAGGTTTGGGGAAGAGGAGAAGAATATGATTTTAGGTGAGGCTTTGGCTGTGAGGGCAATGTGCCATTTTGATATAGCAAGACTTTTTGCTCCATCTATGAAAGTTGCACCAAATGAGAAGGTGATACATTATAGCGTTGAAAGCGATGTTTCTAAGCCGGGCTTTATAACAGATGCGAAGTCAACAGAAGATATTTTTAAGTTGGTAGAGGCAGACCTACTTGAGGCTAAAGATTACATCTGTGCTTATGACACAGTAAGTGTTGATCGTGCTGAATTATTAGGTTATTATCGTTTCATTTACCCAAATGGAGTTGATGCTGTTGATTTATTTTATCAAACGCGTGGTTATCGCATCAATGCAATTGCTGTGAATGCTCTGCTTGCTCGCCTATATAATTATTGGGGAAAGCATGAGCTCGCTATGGAATATGCGAACAAAGTTATCAACTTTAGTTATACTGAAGATGGTGAGAAAGAGGTAATGCTTAGTTTCTCTGGAGGATGGAGTATTGCTAAAGATAGGAAATTTGAAAAAGGATTAATTTTTGCTTTATCATATCCTAACCTACGTACAGACTACCAGGTACATGCAAATCCTGATGGGAATGACCCGCTAACGCTGAAACATTACGAAGACCTTTTTGTGGATTATGAGTTTGCAGATGGTGGAGACTATCGTTCAGATCATTTGATTTCTATATCTTCAAGTTATTATAAAGAGGCATATCCATTAAAGAATATTGCGCACCCTGATGATGATGCGGTTATTGAAAGAGCAGCGGATATGGTTCCTGTTATTAGATTGAGCGAAATGTATTTTATCTTGGCTGATTCATATGCAGCGGCAGGTAATTTTGCCAAAGCACAAGAGTCTATTAATATTGTGAGAGAGGGGCGTAATTGTTCTGTAGTAGATCTTGGTATTACTGATATGGATAGTTATCTTGATATCTATTTTAAAGAGTTCCATAGGGAGTTCTTCCAAGAAGGTCAGCTATTTTATCAGTATAAGAAATATAATGAGTTAATAACTACTAAGATGGTTACAGATAACTTTGTGTTACCAGTACCTGATAGTCAATCTATATAAAAATAAAATTATGAAAAATATTATTAAAATATTACCGATATTGGCTCTTTTATTTACTATTAAGAGCTGTAAGGAGAGTGATACAATTTTATTTAACGATGATAACTATATATATTTTGATAGGGTTGACCCTGATACAAATAATAGGATTGATACCGTTAAATATTCATTCTCACATTTTCCCACTGCAGATGAGATTGTGCACTATTTTAAAGTCTCTTTGATAGGTAACCTACTTACTGAAGACAGAGAATATGAAGTTGAGGTGTTGACAGGTAAAGATGCAGATAGTGTGCTGTATACTACAGCATTAGAAGAGCATTATACTATTCAGGAGCAACCTGTATTTCGAAAGAATCGTACTTCTGATAGTTTAATGGTGACATTATTTAAAGATAAGGTGCCGGCAGGAAAAGAGTTTTATATGACTATCCGCATAATACCAAATGACTATTTAGGTTTAGGGTATTTTAATTATAAGGATGTTAAAATTAGATATAATAACATTGATGAGAAACCTCTATGGTGGAATGCAGAGATATCTGCAACAATATTTGGGGAGTATTCTAAAGAGAAGTTATCTACTATCATAGCGGCTAATCCTGGTTTTGAATCAACAGAGGGTATGGGTCTAACAGAGATGCGGAAGATAGCTCTAAACGCTAAGGAATATATAGCCGCAAATAATATAAAGGAGGCTGATGGCTCTGATATGATAATCCCTATTTATTAACAATGAAAAATTTAAAGTTTATGAAACGAATATATTCAATCATATCTCTTTTCGTTGCAGCATTAATGGTTGGTTGCTTCAGCGATAAAGGAAATTATGATTATGCTGATATTAATGAGATAGAGATTAAATTCGAAAATAATTATCAAGAGTTGCTTTTTGGTGAAGAGTATGAATTTACACCATCTCTTTCACATGATATTTCTGATAAATTAAGTGATTACTCAATTAAATGGTTTATCGGAGATGAGGAATTGGAGGAGAATCGTGATGAATTATCATTAAAGTGGAATGTGAATCGTGTAATCACAGACTCTGAGATTATTATGCTTATCACAGATAAGAAGAATGAAATGGAGTATCGTGGTAGAATTAGTATTGATGTTGTTGGTCCTTATGAAGGTAGATACTCATGGATGATACTATCAGATAATGGTGGTAAGTCGCAACTATCTTATTTCTCGTGTGTAGAGGAGGATTATGATACAAGGCCAGACCATGTGTTATTTAAAACAACTAAGTTTTATACA
>CAYIZU010000205.1:0-3139 GCA_964367795.1 uncultured Rikenellaceae bacterium
GTATATTTTAGCCAATTATATAAATAACAATTATACTTTAACCACTGGCGATGAGGTTATTATTAATGGTGAAATAAAAGTAACAAAATGGAGCAAGGATAAAGGCTTACTATATGTTACAACCTCAATGAATGATAGCTATACCATATATTTCCCTCCAGAGATGATTGATATTGAGGTTGGTTCGGCTCAATGTACTGCCACATTCAACGAAGAGGTAGATAGTAATTCAATGATGCCATATTATGGTACTCATAAAGGTAATAGCAACAATGTTGAAGTTAGTGTAGCAATGTGTGCAGGAGCATTAACAGTGGATATATCAAGATTCGAACATGTAAAATATATGATTATTAGTGGGGATAGTGAATCTGTATTAACTGGCAGGGTATCATATCTAATAAATGAATATAGTTACTCATTCTTAAAAGTTGATAGCGGACACAAAAACTCTTTACGAGTTAATATAGTTGATGGTAATACTAAACCAACGGTAGCAATTATACCGCAAAATTTTGATTATCTGAAAATAACACTCTTCGACAGCAATGACAATGCAATTCACACATTGAATACAGGGCGCAGTCATATATATACGCCAATGTCGCATCAAACAATCACAATATGATAGCTATGTAAAAAAAAGGGTAACTGATATTTGCAATCAGCTACCCTCAAAGAAATAAAATCTTAAATATTACTTATAAGACTCAACAATACTCTTTATATCCTCTACCTTAATACGTCCATAAACCTTTTCGCCTATAAGAACGATAGGAGCAAGTACGCAGGCCCCAACGCATCTAAGAGTGGTTAACGAGAACTTACCATCCTCGGTTGTTTTTCCCACCTTAATATCAAGGATTCTCTCAAACTCTTCTACAATCTTCTCGGCACCACACACGTAACAAGCAGTTCCCGTACATATAGATATAGGATACTTACCTCGTGGTGTCATAGTGAAGAATGAGTAGAACGACACTACTCCAAATACACGAGACACGGGTGTATTAAGATTTATTGAAATCTCCTCTTGTACCTCTTCGGGCAGGTAACCAAAATGCTCTTGTGTCTTATGTAGAACAGAGATAAGCTCCATAGGGTCATTATTATAGCTATCGCATATCTCTTTTATCTTAGCTTTGCTTGTATTATTCAAATGATTTTCACACATAATTATATCATTTATTATTGTTATTGTTTTCTGTTACGCTTAAACTTATACGATGTATGCAGCAGGTGATGCGCCTTATGTCCAAGTGGCTCGCCTAAATACTCCTCATATAATTTCTTTATAAATGGATTCTCGTGTGATTTACGATATTTGTTATTCAAATCATCAACATACAACCCTTTTTGACGTGCTTGTAGTAATGTTTCATCACCATAGTGAAGAGGTTGACCTCCACCACCGATACAACCACCTGGACAAGCCATAACCTCAACAGCATGTAGGTTTAGCTCTCCACTGCGTATCTGCTCCATTACTCTACGTGCATTACCTAATCCAAATACAACAGCAACATTAAGCTTCAATCCATTTACATCTATTTCAGCAAGACGCACACCATCGTTATCTCTTAAATCATGGAAGTCAAGTTCTTTAAGCTCCTCTTTTGTTATCCACTCATAAGCCGTACGCACAGCAGCCTCCATAACACCACCAGATGCACCAAATATAACAGCCGCACCAGTACTCTCACCAAGTGGGTCATGGAAATGTCCCTTAGGAAGTGTTTTAAGATCAAGGTTCGCTCCTTTGATAAGATATGCCAACTCACGAGTAGATATTGAAAGATCCACATCTGGATTCATATCATCAGCAAACTCACTACGAGTACACTCATACTTCTTAGCAAGACAAGGCATTATTGAAACAACAGCAATCTTTTTACGTTTAATATCTAATTTCTCTGCTAAATAAGTCTTAGCTATCGCGCCAAACATCTGCTGCGGTGAACGTGCCGACGATGGATAGTCTAACATATCAGGGAAATTTGTTTCATAGAAGTTAACCCATGCTGGACAGCAAGATGTAAGGATAGGTAGTTTAACATTCTCGTCACCACCTAAGTAGCGTGTTACCCTATCAATAAGCTCGCTCGCCTCCTCCATAATTGTTAAGTCTGCTGTGAAATCTGTATCAAATACATAATCGAAGCCTAACCTCTTAAGAGCTGTTACCATCTCACCCGTAACATTAGTTCCCGGCTCCATACCGAAACTCTCGCCAAGAGCGGTACGCACCGCAGGAGCTGTTTGAGCTACTACGATAGTATCAGGGTCGTTAAGTAAACGAATAAGCTGTGGTGTATTATCGCGCTCTGTTAACGCGGCAGTGGGACACATAGCAACACACTGACCACAGAAAGTACACGATGTCTCTAATAGTGGACGCTGGAAAGCTGTAGCAACAACAGCGTTAAAACCCCTATACATAGAGTGTAGTGCACCCACTGTTTGTGTCTTATTACACATAGTCTCACAACGACGACACATTATACACTTATCCACATCTCTTATTATAGAAGGAGATACATCTTTTTGATAATGTGATATGGTAGCATACCGTTGAACTGGGATATGCCTCATACCAAATTTAACTGAACACTCCTGAAGTTCACAGTGCCCCGCCTTAGAACAGGTCAAACACTCTTTCGGGTGGTCTGATAATATAAGTTGAAGAACTGTTGTTCTTGCATTTAAAACTCTTGCGGTACCCGTAAACACCTCCATACCAGGAGTACATGCTGTTGAACATGAAGGAGCAAGATTTTTACGACCTTTAACCTCAACAACGCACACGCGACAACCAGTTGGTTTATTTTCGAAATTATAGTGCGGTAGATTCATATAGCAAAGAGTTGGAATAGTTATATTCAACTTCTTAGCCGCATCAATAATCATCGTGCCTTTTTCAACCTCAATAGGCTGATTATCTATATATATTTTAAACTTTTCCATCTCTATTTCGTATAAACTGCATTAAACTTACAACGTTGCTGACAAACACCACAACGGATACACAAATCTTGGTTTATCTTATGAACCTCTTTCTTATCGCCAGTGATAGCTTGAACAGGACACTTCTTAGCACAAGCAGTACAACCAACACATAGCTCTGGATTAATCATATAAC
>CAYIZU010000206.1:0-3119 GCA_964367795.1 uncultured Rikenellaceae bacterium
AAACATCCAAATTTATAGAAGAGTCGCTATTAATAGTAATATCTAATACTTCGCTATTACAACGAATAACAGCCCCTTTACGTAGTGCCTCTTGCTCAAGTACACGCACAACATCCCATGCATCACCACTCTTAGGAAAAACTCTCCCTCCTTGTTCTATTGATAAAGGCAAACCTATCTCTTCAAAATATCTTATGGTATCAAGGTTGCTAAATGTATCAACGGCATATGATATAAAATCTCTTCCGGCATGAATTTTCGACAAAAATTCATCACGCTCCTTGTTATTAGTAAGGTTACAACGCCCCTTTCCTGTTATTCTTATCTTTCGCCCACACTTCTCCATCTTTTCAAGAAGAAGCACATCAACACCTCTATCAGCAGCGATGGCGGCACACATTAAACCTGCTGCGCCGCCACCTACTATTATAGTATTATATCTATTAGTCATTATTTTTTTGGTATGTACTCGGCATTTAGATTGTTTAACACCTCAGTTGTAATATCCGTTGAAGGATCTGCATCAAGAACCACGTTCATACTACTACTCGTATTTAATATCATTTTGTACTTTTTAACAGCATTATATTTTTTAATATATGCGCGCACACTCTCCGACACTTTATTCATCATTACTATCTCCTCTTCGCGCAACTCTTTAAGTTTCGCATCACGAAACTCAAGCAATACCCTTTGCTCTTTCTCAAGTTCTAATTGTCTTTGCTGCGCTTCAGTTCTAGTTAATAAGCCCTTATCAATCTTCCCCTGAAATGCTTTTAAATCACTATCAAACTTAGTTGCTTTATTACTTAGCTCTCGCTCTATTTTTTCAGCTTTAATGCGAAAATCTGCATTCAAATCCTGAAACATCTTATATCCTTGTATAAGAGAATCGGTATCAATATATGCAACTCCATCAAAAGAGGCATCAACAGCCTTTGTTGCACTTATTGCTGCGGCATTATTTACAGCTCCATTATTAGTTGTGTTATTGCAGCTTATTGTCACCATAAATAGTGC
Organism: uncultured Rikenellaceae bacterium; assembly: GCA_964367795.1. GTDB lineage: Bacteria > Bacteroidota > Bacteroidia > Bacteroidales > Rikenellaceae > JADFUS01. The sequence continues at coordinate 1,021 of CAYIZU010000206.1, forward strand.
TGCCAGAATTAAAAGATAATTTTTTTTCATATAATAATTATTTATTTTTACAATTAGACGCAAAAGTAATAATTTTTATCCATTTATAATAATTTTTTTGATGAAAAATTACTATAACATTACTAAATAACTGATTAACAGACATATATAAAAAAATATTAATATTATACGTCAATTAAAAACATATTATACTATCTATCACCTTTACTTCGTAATAAAATAAGGTGAAGTAATAAACATTTTAATAATCAATGATAGCTAAACAATGGAATATGTAAACAAAGCATAAGATTTTACAATTTCTTAATGAAATTATTGTTAAAAAATATTGCAAAACCAAAAAATAATTGTATTTTTGCAACGAATAAAATTTACACTTACTTAAAATAAACTTATAATTACACGAAGATGGAAGAGAGAATTGGAGCGTACCGCGGTATGTGTGAACAACTTAATGTAGCATTGATAGCAATCAATATTGTTACGACAAAACCTGTATTAAATGATGTATTACATATTCATCACGATGGTTTGGTTCGTCGATATAGATTTACATTCAGAAAAGCACTTGATTTAATGAAGGGGTGCTTGTCTGCATGTAATGTGAATTGTGAAGATGACAGCAATATGTTAATCTGTACAGCACACCGTGAGGGTGTCATTAGTGACATAGAATCGTGGAAAAGAGGTTTGGGCATTTACCTTGAAACAGAAAATGCCAGCGAGTTGAATCACCTAAAAATCATCGCTATCGACATAGCTGATATACACAGAAATGTGTTATCGAAATTTGTAGTGGAGATTGAAAAGTATATAAATAAATAACTTTTCAATTTTAGATTTTAATAAATTCAAATTTCGCTATTTTAATACTCTCATTACCTTTTTTAGGTGTGAGAGTATTTCTATTAAGTCGTATAAATTGCCTCCCTGCCAGTACACTATTTTGGATAGTATATAAATTCTTATGTTTATGTAGTGTAAAGGCATGCCTTGCGATATTATACTCTATATTTCCAAAATAAAAAGCACTATTAATATATTGCTTGTCATGTTCACTGACAATCTTATAGGCGTTTGTTAAAGGATTATATGTAACCACCCACTCCATACGTTGTGGGTTGGTATCGTCATGCTCTTTTACAAGAGTAGGATAATTTACCCCTTTAGTGTTATGAAGATATCTACCATTAGTCTTTATATAGTATCGCCCCTCTTCCAAAATAGGCATGGGTAAGATTTCTGCTTTATATCTGTAGTTTTTAGTATAATAGACAATCATATCCCTTTGAAGACGAGCTAAGAATGTGGCAACGACCGCATTAGCCGGCTTAGGAGTAGCAATTTTAATAGAACCCTCAAAGTCGCGAGAGCGCACACCATTTTGCTTTGCCTCTAAAGCCATAACCTTATTATACCCATCAATGAATGCCAAACTATCTCTATCAGATAGTGCTTTCTGCATATCGAGTAGAATTAATCCCTTTTGTGATACAATATCAAATACCTCCAACCAAGGTTTTATCTCTCTAATTATATTACTATCACAATTTTTAAGCTCTTTGGAGGATGCAATAAAGGAGTTGAAGTGATTTCTTAGGAGATTACTCGTATACTCATCATATTTATTGACTATATATTTATCTAAAAATAGTTTCATATCTTTTGCAAAAGGTGCCGATTCATCAGGCATCCTAAGATTAAAGTAAGAGGCACCTGCATCGACATTATTTTCACAAAAAACTCTAAAGGCAACATAGTTATTGGGCATCATATTCTCCATACCTCTCTCCCATGCATAATTAGGGTTGAAATTGGACATATTCCAGCAATATCCAGCCACACCGAATAGGGCAATCTTTGATGATTCACCATACTCCATAGGGTTAGCTACGAACCCATTAATCTTTGACTCAATTAATTGACTATTTCCAACAAATGGCCCCATTAATAGATGATTTATCGCATAGTCGTTTACGGGATAATTAAGCCATATATATGAATTTCGATTAATCTTTTTATTAACATATTCCACACTTTCATCATCTATAGTGGCACACACTACTCTACCAGTCCACATGACATTGATTTGCGGAAGT
>CAYIZU010000207.1:0-3107 GCA_964367795.1 uncultured Rikenellaceae bacterium
ACAAGATATATCAATGGAGGAGTTAGAGCAGAATATTCTCTCAATATATATGAAACTATATCGTAAATATGAGGCAGATAAGGAACTTATCCCCAAAGATAATCTTATTGAGATACGATTTGAGGATTATGAGGCAAACACCTATGAAATGACAGAGAAGATATATTATTATCTGAAAATACCTGGGTTTAGAGAAGCTAAGGATAGAATAAAGAGCTATATCGATGCCAATAGCAGTTTTAAAAAGAATAAGTATAAATATGACCCTCGAACAGTGAAACTCGTTGATAAAGAGTGTGAAAAGGTTATGAAAAAATGGAATTATGAGTTGTAAGCAGTTAATAATATTAATATTAGTTTTATGTATTAATGTGAATAATGAAGTTTATTCACAAAATCAGCCTGCAAAAGCCGATTCTGTGGCATTTGTCTCCTTTGGAGATATGAATCAGTGGCTAACTCGTGAGGTTAAAGAGAGTTTTGTTATCGGAGGAGATACAAAAACACTGTATGAGATAGCGCCTAAGTCTCATATTCGATCGAATAAGGCTTATGTTAATCAGGGCGGCTCGCCTTGGGCTACATCAAATGTAATGGCAAAAGTGTCGGGAGTAACAAAGACGAACGCCTCTGTTTTTCCTGTAAAACATAAAGATGGGTACGCAGCACACCTTGTTACGCGAATCGAAAAAGTAGAGGTGTTAGGCCTTATAGATATAGAGGTGTTGGCCGCAGGTTCGCTCTATCTTGGAAGTGTCGTTGAACCAATCAAGAGTGCAAAAAATCCTTACAGTGTTATAAACTTTGGAGTTCCATTTAATCAACGCCCTAAAGCAATACGATTTGATTATAAGGTTCATATGTCAGGGGAGGATAGTAGTATTCGATTATCAGGCTTTGGTGGGGCTGATACAATAAGGATGATTGATAAACCTACGGCCATAGTTCTCTTGCAGAAACGATGGGAAACTCCAGAGGGAAAAATTATGGCAAAGCGTGTCGGAACTTATATTATTGAGTATGACAAGAGTTGTGAGTGGAAATATGATAACACATATAATATTATCTATGGAGATGCAACTATAAATCCAGATTACAAAGAGTATATGGGGCTAAATTATGTTGAGCGTAATGCACTGAACTCACGTCAAGAGTGTGTGCAAATAGAAGAGATTGGATGGGCTGAGAATGATGAACAACCCACTCATATTATAATTCAGTTCTCTTCAAGTAATGGTGGTGCTTATGTTGGCTCACCTAACAATCAAATGTGGGTCGATAATATTCGGTTGGTCTATTAACCTCCGTTTTCCGTCGAATATTACGGCTTGTTGGTCGAGAGTACTTTCCCATCGTATTGTTATAACTTAATTTTGCTACACGAGAAAGAACTAAATCGTTTAATATTTTAAAAAAAATACAGATGAAAACATTGAAATTTAATTTAAGAACATTGGCAATGACTGTTATTGTTAGTCTGTTTCTTGTCTCTTGCAATGACGAAGAGACGTATCCATCAACTTATTATTATACCACTCGTGCAACCGTTACATCGGTAGAAGGGGAATCCTTAACATTAAGGACAGATGAAGGAGATGAATTAACTATTGTTTCGGACTATTCAGGTTATGCACCGAAACGGGGACAAAGATCACTAATCACCTATTCTATTGAAAATGGAGACAATGGCGTGTATAATGCCTCATTAGCTACTGCATACGATATTTTAACCAAAGATGTGGTCGAGCTAACCGCTAATAATGAGTCCGATATGGGTAATGATCCTATACACTTATATGATACTTGGTGTGCAGGTGGATATTTGAATGTGAACTTCGTGTTTAATACAAGTGGCAATGTTACTCATTATGTAAACCTTGTAGAGAATACATTGGTGGAAAACCCTGTAGATGGGGAAATATATCTTGAGTTCAAACATAACGCAAGGGGAGATAATGAGCATTATAGCAAAAAAGGGACAGTTTGCTTTAACTTAGAAAGATACAAGAGTGGCGATAACGTGCTTGTATTTGTCGTAAAATTCACCGAATTTGACGGAGTAACAGTTACTAAAGAGATAAAGTACGATTTTGTAAATGATACGCTCTTAAATAGTGAAGAAGATGAGTTAGGTAGCGATTTTTATGAGTAATGAAAATAAATAGTGCTGATAAGAAATATAGTATTATTGGCACTATTATTTACACATTAGTGACACTATTTACCTTGAATTATTGAAAAATAACTTGATAAAAATAATGAATAAACTACTGCTTATCCCAATTACTCTGCTTTTTATGGTTTCGTGCATTAAAGATGAGCCATTAAATGCCGAAGCAGATATTATATCGTGTATGGTATTGGACAAAGAGTTGGAGCCAGATACAGAAAATATAAGAGGTAATATTATATACACCAATAACAAAATTATTATCGGTGCATTTCCAACGATTGATATAAAAAATGTTGCTCTTGATGTGAAACTAACAGAGGGTGCAACCATATACCCAGACCCAATGGTAGTGACTGACTACTCGCTACCGAGAGAATATGTTGTGACCTCAGAGGACGGAAATTGGCAGAAAAGGTACACCATCACAATTGATATATTTGACTTGCCAACTAAGTATGACTTTGAAAACTTTGAGTATGATAGCAGTAATAGGTATCATATATTTTACTCGACTACGAATAGCAGTGAGGGCAATATCAACCAATATATATGGGCATCAGGAAATCCAGCCTATAGTATTTCGGGTATAGCGCAAAGTGCTGACAATTATCCTACCGTTAATAAACCTTATGGTGGAGGTCGTATGGCGTGCTTAACAACTCGCTCAACAGGTAGTTGGGGGGCTATGCTTAATATGCCACTTGCAGGAGGTAATCTATTTATTGGTAGCTTCGATAGCTCAAATGCAGTAACCGAGCCCTTAAAATCAACAAGGTTTGGAGTACCATTCTCTAAGAAGCCCATTAAGATGACTGGTGAGTACTACTATAAAGCAGGAGCAATATTTACATCAGGTGTTGATGATAATAAACAGCCTAAGGTGATAATTATATACTACCCGATTTATATGCTTACAGCGACACACCATTGCCAG
>CAYIZU010000208.1:0-3101 GCA_964367795.1 uncultured Rikenellaceae bacterium
TTACTATATCTATAACTATGTAGTAGAATTTTTAGGTAATGGAGGAACATTAAGCGACATTCACGACATTAAGCGTGTGAAACGCTTCAATGATCAATTTAATAACGAAACAATTATTGGTAAAATAGGTGTAGTAAATAAATCGTGGGTCGACGAGCTGTCACTTGAATTTAATTATTCACAATATCATAAAGAGATACAAACAGGTTCAGTTCAGAACATCGTATTTGGTGAAAAGTTTAGAGAAGGACAAAGTTTTATACCATCATTAAGATATATGAAAAATGACTTGTTTGTAGAAAACTTGGATGTGCGATTCAATGCTAACTATAATTATGGATTTACTCAAAACGTGGATACTACATCATACGACTATAATTGGGCTGGCGAAAAGCAATTGAATACAAGCAGAGCCACTACCAATAATGAGATAAAAAGAGGGATGCTTAGCGGGAATTTTGTTGCTCAATACTCATTGGCAGGCATACATCAATTTACTTTTTCGCATACACTTAACTCTGCAACGCAGGCATCGCGCTCAGTTTTAGAAGGAGCAGATTCATTCACAAAATTCACTGAACCTCACTTGAGCATGAAAAATATTACGGGCTTATCATACAGAATTAAACCTAACGAAAAATGGAATACAAATCTATTCCTAAAAAATTATATGCAATCAAACGAAGGATTACTTGACACGGATGGTGATGGAAATTTTGACTCGAGTGAAATTAAAAACAGCAATACTCTTGGTTATGGTGTAGCAGGTACATATTTCATTTTACCATCTTTGCAATCCAAATTTTCGTTTGAATACGCATATCGCCTGCCCACGTCTGGAGAATTATTTGGAAATGGCGACTTAGAACTCGGTAATTTTTCGTTGTTGCCAGAGAGTAGTTATAACTATAATTTTAATTTATCATATTCAGTAGATATGGATATGAGTAATTTACATTTTGATGTAGGTCTTATTTATCGTGATACAAAAGATTATATAATTCGCTCGGTAAACCAAACTAATGGAACATCGGGATACGAGAATCACGGGAAAGTAGAAACAAAGGGATATAGCTTATCAGCACGATATGTTTACAAAGATTTCTTTTCTGTGGGCGGAACATTCAATAAGTTAGATGCTCGTGATGCAGAATACAAGCTAAACAGTTCAACGGCTCAAAGCTCTATCACGGCAGGTCAGCGCATTCCTAACCAACCTTATATATTTGCTAATGCAGATGCGTCATTCGATTTTAGAAAAATATTTTCAGATGAAGACGCTTTCTCCATTAATTATGACATGCTTTACCAGTACGAATTTTCGTTGCATTGGGAGAAGTTTGGTGACCCATCGTCAAGAATAATGGTACCTACTCAGTTGGCACATAATATAACACTAAACTATTCAATACAGAATGGAAAGTATAATCTATCCTTGGAGTGTAGGAATATTACCGATGCTAATTTGTATGACAACTTTAGCCTTCAGAAGCCAGGACGCGCATTTTATGGCAAGATAAGAATAAATATATCAAAATATTAATAATCTAAACGAAAAAACAATGAAATTTTTAAATTCTTTAGCAGCATTAGTTGCGTTATCGGCTATTTTGAGCGGATGTACAGAAAAGATTGACACGCCACCAGAATCAGAGCAAGGTTCTAAAGATGGTAAATATATAGTGGTAGCCAAGGCAGGTGAAACAAACTATATATTGACTACTGATGATTTAAGTGCAAGCGATAAATTAACAGTTTTAGGTAATGGACTTGCCCTTACGCGTTCGGCATCGCGTTGGGTATCGCATGAAAACGGAATGTTATTCGGAATAATTGGTATGGGAGGGTCTACATGGCATGCCGCATCGTACATTTTGAACGAAGAAGGTAATGTTGAGCAAAAGTTTTATTATGAAGGCTTATCAAGTAATTCTGCTCACGGAATAATCGGTGATTACCTGGTTACAACACGAACAACAGAAACAAGCTCGGGCAATGATTTTGTCACTATCGACGGAGGCGAAAAATCTTATGCTAAGTATTTTAATGAGTTTTGGTTAAGCTCTATTGATGGCAAAATTGAAGGAAAACCACATATTGCCGAAAACTACGTAGGAAATGGTGAGGCTTGTAGAATGGTTACTATGATTGAAGCTGGCGGTAAAGTGTATGTGGTGCTAACCCTTGACGGTATGACTCCCTATGCACAGCAAAAATGGCCAGATAAGGTCTTAGATCCAGATTATCCTGCTAAGGGTGATGCCTCAGGTGGTGGTCCTGGTTTCTATAAAGGAGAAATTCCTATTACTCAATATCCTGATGAGGCATGGGTTGCAGTCTATAACTCACGTGAAGATTTTGTTAATAGAAAAGCCTACAAAACGTTCAAAACGGATAAAATGTCAGCTGCCTATACAGGAGCTTGGCATCAACCATATTCATCATCTTATTTAACAGACGATGAAGAGTACATTTACCTATTCTCGGCTGGCGGTTCTCGTACTCACAAAGGGTATGTATGTGACGTAGACGGCGATGGAATAAGAGAAACCGAGTTAAAAACAAAAGTAGGAACTAAGCCATCATCGGTAATGCGTATTAAGGTTGGTGAAGAGAATTTTGATGCATCTTATGACGTTGTAAACATCGAAGCAGCTGACATTGGAGCATATACTTTCACTAATGTCTGGTATATGAATAATCATAATTTTCTACTTAAAATGTATAATGAAGAGGGAGCAATTACTTCAACAAGTGCAGCACCAGTATCGGCAACTCGCCTTGCTATCTACAATGGGGAAACAAAGAAAATATCGTGGGTAACTGGACTTCCTGATTACAACACAATTACTTCTATTGGTGTTCCGTACAGCGAAAATGGGCTAACTTATATTCCTATTGTTACAGAAACCGCCTCTATGCCTTCACTTTATGTGATTAATGCAGTACAAGGCACTGCTACTAAAGGAAGAGATATTGAGACAGACGAGGTTTCGGCGATAAATTATTTAAAAGCAAAATAAACTACATAACTCACTTAAGAGTGCAATATAACCATTTGCACTCTTAACCTTTATATACTACAACTATGTTTCAAACAA
>CAYIZU010000209.1:0-3082 GCA_964367795.1 uncultured Rikenellaceae bacterium
AAATGCTCTCAGTCAAAACCAAAAATCTTCGCCAGCCTTTTTTAAGGGGCGACTACTTAAACTCCATCAGCTTTTTGCATTGATACATTATTTCCACCTTAATCTGTTTCCCTAATTGAGGAGAATATTATACAACACAGACTCGTGAGTCATGTATAAATAAATAGTATTCAAACAGTTTTGTTATTTTACAATTAAAAAATTAGTTTCTTCGATTTTTTTTTTGTACCTTTGCGCGGAGGTATTGCAGCCTATTAAATAACAAATTATAGGTCAGTATATTAAGATGTTTAATTATGGAAGAGCGACAGGCGTATGGTAAAAATATGTGCCATATCGTATATAAACACGGTGCCATTTGTCTATGGTATCAGAAATGCGGGGAATAATCTCTGCGTTGATGTTCTGTTGCGTACACCGTCCAAATGTGTAACACATATTGAAAATGGCGATTGTGATATAGCAATTGTACCTGTTGCAGCACTACTATGGCTTAATTCTATTGATATAATAACAGATTTTTCCATATCAGCTACGGCAAAAGTTCGAACCGTTGAACTTCTTTCTGACACACCACTAAATGATATTACAGATATATATCTTGACGAGGATTCACGCACTTCAGCACTTTTGGTTCGTATATTATGCGAGGAACTTTGGCATATAACGCCTCGTTTTCATAATATCAAATATAATGATTTAAACTTAGAGCCAAAATATGGCGAGGGTTATCTAATGATTGGGGATAAAGTTTTTGAAGTTGAACATAAATTCAAATATAACCATGACTTAGCTGCGGCGTGGTATCAGTTGACAACGTTACCATTTGTTTTTGCAGTTTGGGTAGCTCGTAAAGATGTAAATCCAAGTGATATTACTCAATTAAACAATGCCTTACGACATGGAACCAATTCAATTGATATTGCAATTGAAAATCATGATAGTATTGTGAATAAGGGCATAATGAAGGATTATCTTACAAATTACATAGAGTATTCATTAAATAAAGATAAATTAAAAGCAATAAAGCTATTCTTAGACAAGGCAGCACTGCTTAAGAGTCGAGAATTCTCCTCCCCGTTATAAAAGGGTTAAATAATTATAGTTCTTTAATAATAAAAAGGAGAGAAAATGATTACTATATATTTAAAGTCATACAACAAAATAGTCCGAGATGCGGACACTAAGATATTTGATGAGTTAGGATATGATGATATTCTATGGATTGATATGCTTAATCCCTCTATCAAAGAGCGCAAAGGGGTTGAGGAGTTCATGGAACTAAGCCTACAAACCCAGCAGCAGATAGAGGAGATTGAGAGTTCATCTCGTTATTCAGAGAGTGAAAAGGCTGTCTATTGTAATACCAACTTTTTAATAGCTGACAATAATGATTTCGAGATAGAGGCCGTATCATTTGTCATAAGCGATGGGGTACTTATTTCAGAAAGAGGGTGTGATTTGCGCACATTCAGCGAGGCGGCAAAGAGGCTACAAGTGAACTTTTCAAGTTATCCTACGGGCGCACATATTCTGATGTCGCTATTGGAGGCACGTATTGATATGGATGCTGATATGGTTGAATCTGTATCACGTAAGGTTACAACCGTGAGTAAGCAGTTATCTCTTGACACCAATGTTGATGCCGATACACTGCGTATGATAAACACATTACAGGATTCTTGTATGGTGCTACGTGAAAATATATTTGACAGACAAAGAGTTGTTTCAAGTATTTTGCGAAGTGATAGATTTCCAAACGATATATATCCGCGTCTAACAATTATGATAAAGGATATTGGCTCACTATTATCGCATGCAGATTTTAACCTCAACAGGCTTGATTATCTACAAGATACAACTATGGGTTTAATTAATATAGAGCAGAACAACATAACAAAGATATTTACAATAGTATCGGTGTTTTTTATGCCACCAACACTTATTGCAAGTATTTACGGCATGAATTTTTCTCAAATGCCATTTCTATCATCTAAGTACGGATACACATTAACAATACTACTTATGGTACTAACGGCAGCTGTCACATATTTCTATTTAAAACGAAAAAAATGGTTATAATTTAATTGATATGAAAAATATGAATAATAATTATTGTGTTATCATGGCAGGAGGCGTCGGAAGTCGCTTCTGGCCCCTAAGCACTAACGAGTGCCCTAAACAGTTTGTGGATGTACTTGGAGTTGGAAAATCTTTTATTAGACAAACATTTGAAAGGTTTTTGGATGTAGCTCCGATAGAAAATTTCTTGGTTATAACCAATGCTTCATATAAAGATTTAGTATTGCGTGAGATTCCAGAGATAACAGAGCATCAAGTACTTTGCGAACCATGTAGACGCAACACTGCACCCTGCATATTATATGCTGCTAACAGAATTGCATCTATTAATCCTAATGCAAATATGGTTATAACACCATCCGATCATGTTGTTACAGGAGAGAAGGTATTTACAAGAGTGGTAAGCGAAGGGCTAACTTTCGTTGATTCGAGTGACAGCCTACTAACTGTTGGCATTAAGCCCACCCGTCCAGAGACGGGATATGGCTATATACAGGTTCAGGGCTATGGCGACACTATTGCCAAGGTTAAAACTTTCACTGAAAAGCCATCGTATGAGTTGGCTAAAACCTTCGTTGAATGTGGGGAGTTCCTCTGGAATTCAGGAATTTTCATATGGAGTGTAAAGGCTATACTTGAGGCATTTAAAAAGTATCAAGAGGAGCTATATAATACATTTAACGAGGGGAAAGAGTTGTATAATAGCGATAAAGAACAAGAGTTTATAGATTCAGTATACCCAAAATGCGAGAGCATATCCATTGATTATGGAATTATGGAATTTTCTGAAAATGTGTTTGTCTCTAAGGCGGATTTTGGATGGAGTGATGTGGGAACATGGGGTTCGCTATTTGAGAATTCAGAAAAAGATAAATATCTAAACTCGGTAGCTGGCGACAGGACTAAATGTTATGATGTTGAGAACTCAATTGTTAGGGTTGAAAATGGCAAAGTGGCGATTATCGAAGGATTAAAAGATTATATTGTGGTAGATAATGAC
>CAYIZU010000210.1:0-3070 GCA_964367795.1 uncultured Rikenellaceae bacterium
AATTATCCTTGACACCGATTTGGTATGCCTTATAATTTTTTATCGGACAGTACTAGTTTTTTTCAATAATATTTTGCAGTGTTAATAAAATAACATAACTTTGCACACGTTATTAATATGATAAATTGATATTAAATATGATTATAAAAGTTTGTGTTGGCAGCTCATGCCATCTAAAAGATTCGTACGAAGTAATAATGAAGTTAAAAGAGTTAGTGGCAGAGCATGCTGCGGAGGATAAAATTGAACTTCAAGCAAGTTTTTGCCATGCTAATTGTGTTAATGGCGTTACAGCAAAAATTGAAGAGTGTGATTGCGGTTCTAACTTTGATATTAAAGAAGATGGTTCCATAATGATACATCGATTGTCTGTTAATAATGTTGAAGATATATTCATAAACAAACTACTCCCTTTAGTAAATTAAGTATATGATAGAATTCTTAGAACTAAAAAAATCTCGATGTAAGGATTGTTATAAATGCTTACGTGAATGTTCAATAAAAGCTATTAGCATGAAGGGGCATCAAGCGAGAATAATACCAGAGAAATGTATTTTATGTGGAAAGTGTGCACTCGTATGCCCACAAAATGCTAAGATTATTAGAGACGATACCGATGAGTTGTTGAAGATGTTAAGTCAAGATGCGCCGGTTATCGCATCTATTGCACCAGCTTTTGTGTCCAGCTTCTCGGTGTTTGACTTTGAGAAGATGAGAATTGCTCTCAAATTACTTGGCTTTGCAGATGCATCGGAGACAGCTATCGGTGCGAATGCAGTTACGAGGATGTACGCAGAATTGATGGAGAGTGGCGATTATACAAATCTTATTACTTCGTCATGTCCTGCACTTTGTAAACTAATTCAAATATATTTCCCTAATGCATTGAAGTACCTTGCGCCTGTTGATTCGCCAATGGTTGCTCATGCCAAAATGATAAAAAAGGAGAATCCTAATGCAAAAGTGGTATTCATCGGTCCATGTATAGCGAAAAAAAGAGAGGCCAAAGAGAGTAATGTTGTTGATCTTGCACTTACATTTGAAGATTTAAATAATTTACTAAAGGCTAAGGGTATAGATTTAGAAAAAATCGAAGTAAAAACAAGTGTAGAAACTATTGGTATTAAAGCAAATAAAGCAAAACTATATCCAATAAACAGAGGTATAATGATGTCATTTAATGTTCCTGTTAAAGGATATGAATCTATTAGTATAGATGGATATAGTCGATGTGTTAATGTGCTCGAAAATATAGATTCATTATCAAATGTCTTTTTGGAAATGAATATATGTGAATATAGCTGTATCAATGGACCATGCTCTTTGAGTGTGGAGGGGGGGGCTTTTAAGGCAAATACTAATGTTCGTCAATATGCTGAAAAAGATATGCATAATTTCCCTATCGAAACAGATAATAGGCCAATAGATGGTTTAGATATTAGAAGTAACTATCCATCGTTGGAGAAGAATATGACCCCGCCAACCAAAGAGAAGTTAGAGGAAATATTAGCAAAGATAGGAAAAAATAGTATTGAAGATGAGCTTAACTGTGGCACTTGCGGATATGATACATGCAGAAAAAAGGCAGAAGCATTATACTATGGTTTAACGGAAATAGATGTTTGCTTGCCATTTATGCGTAAGAAGGCCGAAAGTATGTCGTATGAGATAATACACAATAATCCAAATGGTATTGTGACAGTTGGTAGTGATCTTAAAATTATTGATATAAATTTAGAGGCAAAAAAATTATTAGGTCTTTCATCGAAAGATTATAATGGAAAGTATGTGTATGATATATTTGATGCTACAGAGTTTTTATTGGCTTTAGATAGTAATACAACTGTTGTATCTGATAAAAAGCATATACCCTCAACAGATTCTATAGTCTCTATCACGGTGGGTATGATAAAAAACTCGGATATACTTTTTGGTATAATGAAAGATATAACCAAGGCGGAAAAGACTAACGAGCAGCTAAAAGCACTTAAATTAGAAACACTTGCAACTACTGATGAAGTCATAAAAAAACAGATGCGTGTGGCACAAGAGATAGCCTCGTTACTGGGAGAAACAACAGCTGAAACAAAAGTTGCGTTGTTAAAATTGAAAAAAACGTTACAAGAAGAAGAAGGATTATAGGCTATGGAAAATGTTCTTGAATATGGTTATACAACCTTAAATAAAGAGGGAGAGGAGCTATGTGGAGATAACGTTGCTGTAAATGCTGGAGAAGAGTTCACAACCATAGTGTTGGCGGATGGATTAGGATCTGGTGTTAAAGCAAATATACTCTCAATGATTACTTCAAGGATATTGTGTACAATGATTTCAAATAATATTCCTATTGAAGAGTGCTTAGAAACGGTGATACAAACACTTCCCACTTGCAAGCAGAGAGGGATATCTTACTCAACTTTTTCAGTTATACATATATCAAATGATTGCAAATCGGGATACCTATTTGAATTCGGTAACCCTCAAGCGATATGTATTGGTAACGGTCGTTATAAGGAATTGGTTAGTAGAGAATTAAATATATGCGATAGGGTAGTTTTCGAAACGAAGTTAAACATGGAAGAGGGTGATGTATTGCTTATTATGTCCGACGGCGTCCCTCATGCAGGAATAGGTAAGGTGTTGAATTATGGTTGGCAACGAGAGCATATTATTGACTATTTAGTAGATGCAGTAAAAAGCGATATATCAGCAAGAGCAGCCGCAACACTACTTGCATCTGCCAGTAATGATTTATACATGAACGAGCCGGGCGACGATACTTCTGTTGCGGCATTAAAAGTGCGAAAGAAATTTGTTGTTAACATAATGGTTGGTCCTCCTGTGGATAAAGATAAAGATAATGAGGTAGTTGCCGAGTTCATGTGCGGTGATACTCGTAAGGTAATATGTGGAGGTACCAGCTCGCAGATAGTATCGAGGTATTTAGGAAAAGATATTAAAACATCTCTTGAGTTTCCCGATCCATCTGTTCCACCAATAGGATATATTGAGGGAATTGACCTCGTTACCGAAGGGGTAATCACTCTCCGTAAGTTAGTAGAAATGTTAG
>CAYIZU010000211.1:0-3069 GCA_964367795.1 uncultured Rikenellaceae bacterium
CAGGTTGTAACTAATTGAATTACAGTTCTAATATAGTTTTGCGAATTCCCCTTTAGAGGGTCGTTACCTCCATTTTAGCTCATTTAACTAAAATAAAGGGTAATCAACAACTATTATCAGGTTGTAACTAATTGAATTACAGTTCTATTATAGTTTTGTGAATACCCCCAGGAAGTGTCAAAAATGTTTTGAGACAATTTATTCCATCAACAATAATTTCAACTTAACTCAAAATAGTTTTATGAAGCTCCTATTCAAAAATAAAAAAGGTGCCATATAGGCACCTTTTTTAATTTGTTGTTCATAGATTATTCCTCTATGATAGCCTCTGTTGGGCATACGCCCGCACAAGCTCCACAACTTGTACATGCATTTGCGTCAATAGTATAGATATCTCCTTCTGAGATAGCACTAACTGGACACTCGTCTATGCAAGATCCGCACGCAACACAATCATCTGTAATTCTGTAAGCCATTTTTCTGTTCTTTAAAAGTTAAAAATACAATGCAAATTTACGCATTATTTTTATTCTGTCCAAATACTATACAAAAAAAAATATCTTTTTTTTCTTTCTTATAATATTACAATCTATTTTTTAGTAGTTTTCGCCTTTACCACTCTCTTTTTAACCGTCTTTGTAGCCTTTCCTTTAGTAGACTTTGGTTGTTCAGTTCCTTTTATAATATCCATTATCTCCTCATAAGGCAACTCAACCAATTTATCCTTTTTGGCAGCTGGAGCTTTATAATTGGCACCATCGTAATAGATATATGCCCCCCATCTTCCATTCAATATTTGTAATTTAGAATCATTATCAAAAACTCTAAGGACTTTCTCCCTATCATTCTTGCGCTTTAACTCGATTAAGCTAATAGCCTCATCAGCACTTATCTGCATTGGATTCAACTCCTTAGGTATGGAAACGAAGATAGAATTATGGCGTATATATGGACCAAAGCGCCCCTCACCAACAACCATATCCTTACCTTCATATTCTCCTATATTTTTAGGGAAAGTAAATAATGTTAATGCCTCTTCCAGAGTTATTGTCTCAAGTAACATATTGCCCTTTAAAGCAGCATATTTCTTATCTGTATCATCGTTTTCACCTATTTGTACCATAGGTCCAAATTTACCCATTCGAGCATATACATTCTTGCCTGTCGCTGTATCTTCACCTAAAAATTTATGTTCAGAAGTAGCAAAACCTCCATCTTGCCCGCCAGCTGCTACAACGATATCATGGAATCCTCCATAGAAGGATTTAAGCATATCTTGCCACTGTAAATCCCCATCAGCTATATCATCAAATTGATTCTCTACAAGTGCGGTAAAATTATAATCTAATATATTAGCAAAGTTTTTTATTAAATAATCAGTTACTATCATACCTATATCCGTAGGAAAAAGCTTGGCTTTCTCTGCTCCAGTAACCTCACTCTTTAAGCTCTCTGTGATACTATTTTTCTTAAGTGAAATGACAGAATAATTCCTTGAAATACCCTCTCTGTCATCCTTAATAACATAACCTCTATTAACAATAGTTGTAATTGTTGGCGCATAAGTAGATGGACGCCCAATACCTAAGTCCTCCATCTGCTTAACAAGTGATGCTTCGGAATATCGAGAAGGTCGCTGCTCAAAACGCTCAATACCCTCTATTAAATCACTATTCATAATATCACCCGACATAAGAGGAGGTAATAATACCCCATCACCCTTGGTTTCGTATACCTTCAAAAACCCTTCAAAAGTAATCACCTCTCCTTTAGCCACAAAGATATGATTGTTATTGCTATTTGTTATCTGTATAACCGTTCTCTCCAATATAGCATCAGCCATTTGTGACGCCACTGACCTACTCCATATTAAGTTATATAACTTTTTTTCCTGTGGAGTCCCTGAAATAGTACGATTAGATATATATGTAGGACGTATCGCCTCATGCGCCTCTTGAGCACCTTTACTCTTAGTGGTATATTTGCGCACATGAAGATAATTATCTCCAAAATCATTTTTAACTATCGATGATATAGCTCCTATTGCATCTTTGGATAGATTTTGTGAGTCTGTACGCATATATGTTATGTGCCCTTCTTCATATAATTTCTGCGCCACACGCATAGTCTGCGAGACAGATAATCCTACTTTTCGCGCCGCCTCCTGCTGAAGTGTTGATGTAGTAAAAGGCGCTGAAGGGGAACGCTTTCCTGGCTTCTTCTCAACCGAGTTAACAGAAAAGGCTGCACCTTTACAACTTTCAATAAAGTGTAGGGCCTCCTCTTTTGTAGTAAAACGCGTGGCTAACTCCGTCTTTATCTCATAAATCACACCATCCTTATTAATAGAAAAATCGCCAACTACCTTATAGAACGATGCGCCATTAAATGC
Source organism: uncultured Rikenellaceae bacterium (assembly GCA_964367795.1). Classification (GTDB taxonomy): domain Bacteria; phylum Bacteroidota; class Bacteroidia; order Bacteroidales; family Rikenellaceae; genus JADFUS01. The sequence continues at coordinate 2,393 of CAYIZU010000211.1, forward strand.
TATTATCTCTCTTTCTCGCTCAACAATAAGTCTAACCGCTACACTTTGCACCCTACCAGCAGATAATGATGGCTTAACTTTTTTCCATAAAAGAGGTGATATCTCAAAACCAACCAAACGATCTAATACCCTACGAGCCTGTTGCGCATTTACCAGATTCTTATTGATTTTACGCGGTGATGCTATTGCTCCCTTGATTGCAGATGAAGTAATCTCGTGAAATACAATACGATTATCACTGTTTTCATCCAAACCCAACACCTGACTAAGGTGCCACGCGATAGACTCTCCTTCGCGATCTTCATCGGATGCAAGCCAAACCTTTTTAGCCTTTTTACTCATTGCCTTAAGTTCTGAAACCACCGTTTTCTTATCTGTAGATACAACATACTCCGGTTCAAAACTATTATTTATATCTATTCCTAAGCCCTTTTTAGGTAAATCTCGAATATGCCCAAAACTTGACTTAACAACATACTCCTTGCCTAATATCTTCTCTATTGTTTTAGCCTTGGCAGGCGACTCAACAATAACAAGATTTTCTCCCATTATATTCCAAAATTAAAGAAAAAAATACCGTGTAATACTATAATACCGAATATGTAATACTCATAGTAATAGGCTTTGAAGAGCTATTACTCAAAGTAGAAACTCCGAATGATTCGGTTGCATCTGTC
>CAYIZU010000212.1:0-3065 GCA_964367795.1 uncultured Rikenellaceae bacterium
ATTATGCTTAATAGTGATAAGTATTTTGAAAAAAATAGCTATTTTTGCAGAAAATAATTATCCCTTTTAATAAGGGTCGACTAATTAAACAAAAATGAATATAAAATCAATGACAGGCTTTGGCAAAGGATTTTGTCAGACAGAAGATACAAGGATAACTATTGAGGTGCGAACACTTAACAGTAAGCAATTAGATATGAACCTTAAGCTACCCAACACATATAGAGAGAGCGAAATAGCCCTTAGAAACATACTAACAAAAGGAATAATACGCGGGAAAGCCGATATATATGTTAGTATTGAGTTTATTGGGGCAAAGAAATTTCCCACCATCAACAGTGAAGCGGCAGAGGTATACTATAAGCAGCTAAAGGGATTAAATATTGATCTAACCAATGCGGACTATCTGCAAACAATCATGCGTATGCCAGAGGTAATGCAGCAGGAGGTTTTGGAGATAACAAATGAAGAGCGTGAAGCACTTATCTCTGCAACAAATGATGCAATTACAGCCCTAAATAGTTTCAGAGAGCAGGAGGGTAAGGTCCTCATAAAAGACATACTCCACCGCATTGACACTATAGAGAGCCTTAAAAATGAACTCCTACAATATGAGGGAGAGCGTATAGAAACGGTAAAAAAACGTCTGAGGGATGCCATGGATAAATTAGAGGCAACAATAGACGAAAATCGCTTTGAACAGGAGCTAATTTTCTACCTTGAGAAGTTTGATATTACAGAGGAGAAGGTGCGACTTCAAAATCACCTTGACTATTTCCGCGAAGTGTGCAAAAACGAGAGTGATGTGGGGCGTAAAATAGGCTTTATATCACAAGAGATAGGACGTGAGATAAATACCACTGGCTCTAAATCAAACCATTCACATATGCAACAGATTGTTGTTAAGATGAAAGATGAATTGGAAAAGATAAAAGAACAATCACTTAATATCTTATAGCTATGGATGGAAAAGTGTTGATTGTTTCTGCGCCGTCGGGTTCGGGTAAGAGTACACTTATTGCCCACCTTCTAAAGAGTATTGATAATTTAGAATTTTCAATATCTGCAACCTCACGTGCACCTCGTGGTAATGAAGTTAATGGTAAGGAGTACTATTTTATATCGAAAGAGGAGTTTGCTCGACGTGTTCAAGATGAAGAATTTATTGAATGGGAGGAGGTATATAACGGAAGTTGTTACGGCACACTAAAAAGTGAACTTGCAAGAATATGGAAGAATGGAAACATCGCTATATTTGATATTGATGTAGTGGGTGGAGTGAATGTCAAGAGACTATTACCAAAAAATTCACTATCAATATTTATAGAGCCCCCATCAATTGATATCCTAAAAAAACGACTACTAAACCGTGCTACGGATTTAGCTGAAGATATAGCAAAACGGATAGATAAGGCTGTTATCGAGATTGAGTATAAAGATAAATTTGATATATCTATTATTAACGATGACCTACAAGAGGCAAAAAAAGAGATAGAGGATATAGTAAAGAGTTTTATTAATGGATAAAAGAAAAAAGGTAACTCTATACTTTGGGTCATTTAACCCCATACACAATGGACACAAAGCCGTTGCTGAATATATGGTTAAAAGTGGGTTGTGTGATGAGATATGGTTTATCATTTCACCCCACAATCCACTTAAGTGCAGCACTACCCTATTACCGCAAGAGATGCGGTATGATATGGCGGTAGCAGCGGTGAAGGAATGGGGTAGCAATGCTAAAGTTTCAGATATTGAGTTTGAAATGGAGAGACCATCCTACACTATTAGAACATTAGAAAAACTGCATGCCGATTATCCCGAAATAGATTTTAATATACTTATCGGCGAAGATAATATATTATCATTTGATAGGTGGTATAGATGGCAAGATATTGCGGCAAATCACACTATATATATATACCCTCGAAGTGTGGAATCAGACAGTGTAGCTATTGAAAAGAAAATAGATACACTATCTGCTATTGAGAAGTCTTCACCACTAAACTTTCGCTATCTCTACAATGCAACTAAAATAGAGGTATCATCATCGGGAATAAGGGATATGATTAAAGATGGTAAAAAATTAGAAGGGGTAACAGCAGGCTCTGTTATCAACTATATTATAAAAAACAGACTATATGAATAAAGAGAGACTAAAAAAAGATTTATTACTAGAGATAGATAAAATAACCGAGAATATAAATAGTAACGACAGCGATATGGTATCATCACTTATCGAACGTGCCAAGTTATATATGAAAATAGAGCGCAGAGATTTAGCTCTGAACGATTTCAAGAAAGTTCTTTCGCTTGAGAGTGATAACACTGAGGCAGAATCGTATGTAATGATGATTACGGCAATAGACAGCTACTATTATACGGATACATATAATCCATAGCGCATTATTGGTTCATCTTAATATAATTGTATTTCATAAGTTTAAGCGCAAGTGCACTACCTATTTGATACATAACCTTAACACTTCGCGAGAATATATAAAATGCATCAATGCTTTGAGGCTCTATATTCTCATGGCGTATAGCATCTAAACACCTCTGCGCACACCTACGCACTATATCCTCAACATTTTCATACTCTTTACTTTGTGGATTCATCTGCAAAAGCCCCTCTCGCACATACTCATCCATATTATCAAAACCTCGCACATCTTTTATTATTTTATAAAGGTCATCGCGCCCTCCATACTCCTCCCAAGCCTTATCCCATAACGTTGCCACGCCCATGCCAACATATGCAGACCATGCAATTGCCACAAGGGGATACGAGGCTATCTCCGGAACTGCATCAACTAAATATTCCGACGCTATTACCTCCCACTTACTATCTATATCTTCGCTTGCAAGCAACTGTCCATTAGCATACCCTGCAGAGGTTATCTCCCGCAAAAGTAACTGCAATAGATTCTCTTCGTATTTATCTAAATAATCATTCATATCCTTATACTGCACTCTCTTTAACAAAAACATCCCAATCGCCGCGAGCCTTCATCACCTGCTCAATTGCATCGCGCACACAACCTTTACCTCCACCATATTCTGTT
>CAYIZU010000213.1:0-3034 GCA_964367795.1 uncultured Rikenellaceae bacterium
TGAAACTATAAACACCTGACAAATAACAATAAGCAGTGCAACAATAACAAAACTACTATTTAATGATATATTAAAAATCCGTCTCCCCCCATCCGATAAGAAACCATTTGCATTAAACAGGTTCCAGAACTGCATCATTACAAAAGAGGTAAAGAATATTGTCATCCCATACGTATATTCAAAATTATTCTCTACATAGTTAAGTAGCCACATCAATATAGAGAGTTGGATAACTGCATTTCCCAATATCGCAGTATTGATACGTGGGGTAAGTATAAAATCACTCTTAACGCGAGGCTTATCTCTCATAACACTCTTATTAGGGGGTAATGATGCCAACGACGCCGCTGCAAGGGTATCCATTATGAGATTAACCCACAACATCTGCGTTATGGTTAATGGCACTTCACGACCAAAGATACTGCCAATAAGCACTATCACAAGAGCAATAACATTTATTGTCAGCTGAAAGAATAGGAATCGCTGTATATTCTTATATAACGACCTACCCCACATAACAGCAGTTGCTATACTCTTAAATGAATCATCTACAAGTGTTATATCACTTGCCTCTTTAGCTACGGATGTGCCACTACCCATTGACAGTCCCACATGGGCCGCATTTAACGCAGGGGCATCATTAGTACCATCGCCAGTAACAGCCACCACCTCACCATGACGCTGCAATAGCTCCACCAAGCGTTGCTTATCAGCAGGACGCGCACGAGAGATAATTTTCAACTCTTGAACTCTCTCATATGCCTCCCTATCACTCAATGCCTCGAACTCGACCCCCGTAATACGGTTTCTTTCATCATCCCTATCATTACGCCATAGTCCTATCTGACGCGCTATCTCCGTGGCTGTAATAGTGGTATCTCCCGTCACAACTTTCACATCAATACCGGCACTATTAACCTCCTCTATTGCCCCTTTTACATCGGGGCGTACCGGATCGGCAATAGCCACAACTCCAATAAAGCTAAAACCGCCTTCATTGACAATCTCTTCACATTTATCACCATCACCATCGATAATCTTATAACCAAATGCAAGTGTGCGCTGTGCCCTCTTCTGCTGCTCTAATAGATACTCTTCAACCTCTACTCTGCAGCTTGCCACCGACGCAGAACATCTATCAATTATCACTTCAGGCGCACCTTTTATATATACAACCTTTTTACCCTTTAAAGCAATACTATCCACCATGGTTGCCATATACTTTCGTTTTGTTGAAAAGGTTAACTGATCAACTATTGGAGTGCTATTTCGCAGTGAGGCATAGTTCACACCTTTCAATTTCAACCAAACGAGTAGCGATGCCTCTGTTGGATTACCTATCATCTTAACCTCACCATCTTTATCCTCTAAGTGAGCTGTTGTATTTAATGAAATAGATTCGTTAATAATATCACTACTCTCCTCATAGAAATTTACCCCCGAAACCTCCATACGGTTTTGAGTTAGTGTTCCCGTTTTATCGGTACATATTACGGTTATAGCACCCATCGTTTCAGAAGCATGCATCTTACGCACTAAGTTATTGGTTTTCAGCATACGACGCATATTTAATGCTAAACTAAGAGTAACACTCATCGGTAACCCCTCTGGCACAGCAACCACAATAAGCGTTACAGCCAGCATAAAATAGCTTAGTATATTATTTGCTATATCTAAATCTATCCATACTGATAGCTGCCAAAAATTAATATTTATTAAAGTGGAATAAACAAAAAAGAAAACTACACCAACCACTACCCAAAACCACCATCGTAGCTTAGGGAGATACTTTTTTGATTTCTCACGTCTGCGATATAACGCCTCACCATCGGCAAAAATAGAGAGCCACATACGTCCTAACATTATCACAATAGTAATGAGTAAGCCCAATAGCATCATACGTTGCGCTACGGGATAATCACCTAATATTGTTCCTTTAATATATAGTATGACAAACAAAGAGAAAGAAAAGATAGCACCTACAACGCTTATTAGCTTTGCCAACTTATCTAATTGCAGGGTTAATGGTGTCTTCTCCTCCGATTGCTTAGTAGCCAGTCGAGCAACACTTCCAAACTCGGTGGCATCACCCACCTTAGTTATCTGCACCACTCCACTACCCTCTAAAACCGTTGAGCCTCGTAATACCATATTGATTGGATATGTATCTTCGTAAATAATATCCTCAACAACAGCACTCTTTGAGGTGACAGGCTCACCCGTTAACGACGACTCATTGACAACAAGAGATATAGACTCTAACAGTTCACCATCGGCAGGTATCTCATCTCCACCTTCAAGAAGAACTATATCACCAACAACAATATCACGTTTTAACACCTGCGTCACTTCGCCATCACGCATGACACGAATAGGTATTTCATCGCCAATAACATTTAGGATATCAAATTTTCGTGCAGCATCCCACTCAAACCAAAAACTTATTGTCGTAGCAAGAATAATAGCGACACCAACACCTATAACCTCCGTAAAGTCGCGATGAATAAAACCTATAACGAGAGATAGAAGTAGAGCAAATAGGAGTATACGTATCATAGGGTCTTGAAACTTCTCTATGTATAACCTCCATGCCGACACTTTCTCATTAGGGGTAATGATATTCTCACCCCACCTCTCTCTACTCTCTAATACCTCTTTGTGATTAAGTCCTCTTTTCTCCATATCTCTTAGTAATAAGAAAATTAATATCAGGGAGAAAATAGAACTCCCCATAAAAAAAGCGACTAATAAAGTTATTAAATCCTCCTTTATTAGTCACTCCATATTAAAAAACTGTTTTAGGGTGGCTAAAAGCAGTTATTAGAATATACCTTAAGCATCCTTATATTTTTCTAATTGCTTCTTTAATGCATCGATAGACGAATCAACTGCCTCCTCAAAAGTCTTACACTGTTTTTCTGCCACCAACTTATCTCCTGGCATTGATAGTGTTATTGTAGCTATATTATTACCATGCTCATTATCTTTATCTAATTTCAGTCTCACATCCGCCGATATCACTTTGTCATCAAAT
>CAYIZU010000214.1:0-3013 GCA_964367795.1 uncultured Rikenellaceae bacterium
TCAATACTCGTATATCCGCATTAGAATCAAATAAGCTAACACCTTCAACACTATTTGCAATAGTACTGTTATACATCTCACCTCCATACTCATACATGAAAGATGTAAACATCTGCCATTGCTTGTATTGTAGGTTGATAGAGAATGAACCATTTATTAGTGGCTCGGTGTTGCCAAGAATCACTTGATCTGCTGGGTTGTATATATTTACTACCATATTATTAGCATCCAAGAGTAACTCCTCTCCAGTTGCTGGTGATATCATAAGTGATCTTACTCCATATATTGATGTTAGAGAACCACCCTCAACATATTTTAGTAGTGGCATACTAACTCCATTATACTTATTCTCTTCAAAATACTCATTAACCATATTGTTATACTCCTTTTGAGAATCAGATATATTAATAATCTCATTCTTATTATGAGCGGCAAGTACCATTAAGTTTAGCGATAAATCCTGTTGACGTATTGCCTGATAACTTATCTTTAATTCCGCTCCGCGGTTACGTACATTACCAACATTATCTTTATATTGGCTAAAGCCTGTTGATGATGGAAGTGATATATCATTCACAAGATTTTCAGTTAATCTGTTATACCAAGCAAAGCCCAAGGTTAAGCGACTATTAAACATTGAAATATCTGTTGCAATATTTAAAGTATTGGTGTTCTCCCATGATAGGTATGGATTTCCACGTGCTATAAGTGTTGCTCCAATGCCTGTTAAGTGCCAGTTGTCAGTGTTTGTTTGATATGTTGTTTGTGACATAAAAGGCTCGAAATTGGCTTTACCCGTCTGACCATAGTTGGCAGTTATTCTAAACATGTTTATAACATCTGAATACTCTTTAAAGAATTCATAGTTGTGGAAGTTGATACCTGTTCCCAAAGACCAGAAAGGTGCAACACGCTGCTCTGAACCAAACTCCGAAGAGCCATCAAGCCTAAATGATAAGTCAAATAGGTATATGTTGTTATAAGTGTAGTTAGCAGAGACAAAGGCTCCAATCAAACGACTCTTATCATCCGCAAGATATGGACGACCAACAATGTTTGCAGCATATTTAGTATCACTTAACGAGCCGTTTGCAAAACCCTCGTATTCAGTTGATATTGAATTACCAGTAATCTCCTGTGCATTTATACCTGAAGATACATTGATATGGTGCTTATCTATTGATTTATTATAGTGCAATAGAATATTAGTATTCCATGTTAGGTTCGAATCGTTATTAATGAACTTACTTCCCTGTTGTGATAACTCATAACTATAAAATTGAGGATCCTTAGGGTCGATAAATTGCGTAGATGTATTTTCTTTATAGTTGATAGAGAATTGTGCTTTAAGCTGTAAGCTATTATTGAAATTGTAGTTCACAGATAAATTGTTTGTCAAATCATGGTAATTACTTCTATCGTAGCTCTGTAGAAGAGTTGCATATAGTGGATTGGCAATAGGAGTGGTCCCACTTCCATTAGCATTCAATGTGCTATATGTGTCTACATACTCACCAGTTTCTGCATTATATGGAGACCAATATGGTTGCATTTTAGCATAATCACTGAAATTTCCATACGGTGAGTTTTGGCTATTATTGTTATCGTAAGTGATATAGTTTGTTATCTGTAACTTATCGTTTACCCTATAATCAACCTTCAACTCCGCACCGAAACCATTTCTATAAGAACCCTTCATTACACCTTTCTCTCCATCATATTTTAATCCTAAACCAAAACGAATACCTTCGTTACCACCCTCTACATATAGGTTGTGCTTATTGTTAAACTGTGATTGTAGTGGTTGAGATAACCAATATGTGTCAACTCCGCTTGCTATATTGTTTGTTATATTACGGTAGTATGCCAATCTATTTTGATAAGTTGGGATTAAATCACTCTCCCTGTCAAGTAACCCAGCCGCTAATTCAGCCTCTAACTTCTGTGATGCATTCATCAAATTATAACTTGATAAGTCAGGAGCAGTAACCCCACCTGTGAAGTTATATGAAACCTGCAACTCGCCCATCTTAGGCTCTATTGTCTCAATGACAATAACACCATTTGCTGCACGTGAACCATAGATGGCTGTTGAAGCAGCATCTTTTAATATAGTTAAACTCTTAACACGCTGTGGGTCCAAGTCGTAGACTTTCTCCAAAGTTACCTCATATCCATCAAGGATAAATACTGGTGCATTCGGATTTGTAGATAGCTCAAATTGTGATATGTTACCAGATATTTTATCAAGCTCGGTCGCTCCACTAATACCCGATTGACCACGGACATAAAACTCCGGCATTGTATTAGGGTCAGAACCCATTGCATTATTCGCAACCATGCGTAGTGATGGGTCAAAAACAGAAATTGCATCTAAGATATTAGTTGGAGATACATTTAATAAATCCTTCTGTGTTATAGTTGTGGCGCTACCAGTAAATGATGAACGTTTAACCTGTCCATAGCCCGTTACAACAACCTCATCCATCTCCATATCCTCTATCAGCATCTTGAATGTTACAACCTTATCTGTTATCTCCTCCACTAAATATGTGATTGCTCCCATACCCGAAAAAGATATCTCTATAACATCCCCTTTTGATAATGGTAGTTGAAAATTTCCATCACCGTCAGAGATGGTACCTTCACTTGTTCCTTGTTTTAAGATAACCGCTCCAATAACTGGCTCACCCTTAGTGTCAACAATAACACCTTTAAGGACTTTTTTTATTGCAGAAATCTTACTAATGATAATTGCTTTACCCTTAATGCCATATGCTAAACCTAAATTAGGTAACATACTGTCAAGCAGGTTTTTCAATGTAACATTGGCTACATTAATATTGACTATTCTTTCTGTTTTTAGCTTTTCGTCAATTTCTAAATTGAATAAAGCATCGTTTTTTGCAATTCTCTGTAGTTCGGATATGAACTCAACGATAGTTGCGTTTTGCATATTCAACGTTAGCTTAATTGCCAACGCATCACCTTCTTCATCTATTGATGAATAGTT
>CAYIZU010000215.1:0-2666 GCA_964367795.1 uncultured Rikenellaceae bacterium
TATTTCGTATTAAGTCAAATCTTAATGATTTTATATTATCCGTTGAGCCTGTTATTAACGAACGCTCTGTTATCTCGACAGACTGTCCTGGGGCGTATAATAGATTACTTAATGGAGCATCATCACTTGAATCGCCGTTGTTTGATATTGATACGGACATTCCTTGTATATGTGATGTAGCACTGCCAGTAACTTCGTTACCTAAATTTAATTGATATCGACCAGTAGAAACTCCTCCAATAACGGCAAAGCTATATTTTCCTGCATCATCTAAAGGAACAATAGCAGTAAAATCAGAAGTTGCTAAATCTAATATATTGTAGTCAATTCTTTTTATGAAATATTCATTTTCATCGTATACCAATACAGAGATAGTATTAACATAGTTATCAATAACGTTAATATCTGATGCATCCTCTGAAAAGTGCACTTTAACCGCACACTCGAAACCACCACATATTGACGTATCCTCTTTAGTGCACCCTACTGCTAAAAGTAGTAAAGCTATGATTCTATATAATTTTATGTCTATTACGTGTCTCATATATTTATATCGTTATATCTTTATTGTTTTTTTTTGCAAGGAATATATCCTTAAAAATAATGGGCAACTTTAAGCAACCTAAAGTTGCCCATTTAGAATAATAATTACAGATTACTATAATTCACCAACGATAGGCTTAATAACCCATTCTCCGATAGTTAGTGTCATATCTAATTTCTTAACAGTTGTAATTGGAGCTGTCTCACCATTACCGCTATAAATAAATTGAAGAATCTGAGAAAGGTTTAGGTTGTAAACATTTCCTGCCTCGAATGAAGTATATGCACCTGCATTCTTAAATGAGTATAGAGAGATGTAGTGAGTTGATGTAGTAGCAGGGTACTCATAAGCATCACCATTTAATGTACCTTTCTTAGCAGTAAACTCAATAATGATATTTGGCTGTGCAGCAGCAGCAGTTGCTTGCTCTGTTGTAGCAGTAAACATGTGAGGATAGATATTAAAACCTACAACCTGTTTTGCACCATCCACCTCGCCAAAGAAAGCCTCAGTAAGAAGATTTGTTGGTAGTGTAGTACCTGTTAAGATTGATTTAGAAAGAGCTGTCTTAAGAGCTGTATTAGTAGTATATATAGCATCAAAAGCTGTTTGATCGTTTGCAGGTGAAGTTGTGTAGTTTGCATCACCACGCTTAATCTTAACATTGTGAACATATATAGCAGTAATAGTTACATCACTATATGGATTATTGCTAAGGTCGAATACAGTAGATGCTGATAAGTCATCAACTATTTGTATGCGTGCCATATCTGGAGTAAGCTCAGCTGCAACATTTAAATCACCATCACTATTAGTGTCTGTAGCAGTTGTGATATCTGCGCTTCCAATTAATCTAACAACAGCATCAGAAGGTCCTCCTTGACGAGAGTTAACATCATCAGTTAAAGCACCCAGGCCATCAAAGTTAGCTTCAATACCAATACCAGCAGTTGAAGCAGGTACTGAGAATTCATAGTTTGTACCTGTCGCGTGTTTAAGTGCAACAATAGGATTACCAACCGCACCTCCAGCTGCATTCAGAGTGCTGATACGCATAGATGCAGTATTTATAGCAGCAGCAGCAGCAGCGTAGTTGCCCTCTACAGCTTTTGTTCCACCATACGAACCAGTTGAGATAGTTAATGAAGCTCTTTTAATGCCATCATTTCCAGCTTCCCCTTCACTTCCTTTTTCACAAGAGAAAAGTGATAATGCTACCAATAGTAGCGAACCTTGAATTACTTTTTTCATAATAATACTTTTTTTTGGTTAATAAATAAATTAATTTAATCTTTATATTACTTTTTTGTTACGCACTGTACGTACATAATAATGTAACTCTAAATATAAAACATAAGAATAGAATTACTTTTTGAAACGCATTTTTAATACATCTAATTGTATTTATCTACACTGTACTTATTAACTAATTAAATTAGGCAGATAAATCATATTGTCGGTGTGTAACTTCGTAAATATCGTCTGAAATCTTACACAACATGAAACTTTTGACACTGCAAATATAATGTACACATATAAGTCTTGCAAGTATATTTATTAATTATTTACGTTTATTTTAGATATAAATCAAAAAAGTATCACATTGTTGTTGATTTTGTTATTTGTGTATGATTTATGATAAATATTATTCGAATTGCTGTTTGTTTTTTTGTTGTTTATTCACGAATATTTTGGATTTTGCTATAATTTTCGTATCTTTGTACCGAATAATGTACTCGATAAAATATATCATATATGGATAAAGTTATATATAGTAATTCCCTTCTTGTTGCTGCAGTATTGTTGGTGATATTCGGATTTTATTTTATGTTTAGTAATGTTCCAAAAGAAAGATCATTTTCAGCATATGATAGAGCGCGTAAAATTGCCGGTGCAACATTCTTCATACTTGCGATACAAATGGGATTACATTTTGTATTAGACTTACGATCTGTGAGTTCTTATCACGCTACAGCCCTTAATATGTCTTCATTTTATTTAGCTATAGTATTTTTAGGAACATCACTTATCTCCTTGGTTGACAGGGAGCTAAATGTTAGCAAGCAGATTTTATTATATACGGCTAAATGGATACCATTTGTAATTGTGCTATGGGTAGGGG
>CAYIZU010000215.1:2676-3002 GCA_964367795.1 uncultured Rikenellaceae bacterium
TTGAAGGTTGGCAGTTAAATGCTATATTTATATCATCTGTGTCCGTTATAACTTATTCCGCATATAAAATAGTACGTAGGTTCTATTTTGCATTTAATAAGGCTCTTAGACGTGCTGATAATTATTACTCTGAGGATATGAGTATTTTTATTGCATGGATGGTGCGTTCAGTAGTATTAGGTATGAGCGTAGCAATTATGGCATGTATAATTACTTTTGTTCCATCGTTATGGATAACTATTTTATGTTTATTTGCAGGCATAAGCGTTTTTACATACATATTTATGTCATATAACAATTTCTTAGTCAATTTGAAAGTTATTGAT
>CAYIZU010000216.1:0-2969 GCA_964367795.1 uncultured Rikenellaceae bacterium
TGAATACTCTGCTATCTTTGTTTTTAACTCTTTGTTATCTTCCAATATACGAACAAGCCTACCAGTTGATGTATGCAGTGTTACAGTGTTTGGTGTTTTTGAGTTTGTGAAATAGCTCGTGTAGTAAGAGAAATTCTTATTAAACACAATATTATAATTCCCCTCTTGCTTTGTTATACGTCTTTTTCCTTTACCATCTAATCGAATAGAGTAGAGGTTGCGTTTTAGTGGTGAAGTTTCAGCCGACATGTAGTAAACGGTATTTCCTTTTACTCCAAGAAGCTCTGTTACATCCCAGCCACCTTGTGTTATGGCACCCAACTCTCCTTCTGTTATGCTATGCAGATAAAGGTGGTTATATCCCGATTTTTCACTTTGAACAATATATCTATCTCCGTCGCTAAGGAACATGATAGAGTTATCGCCTAAACGATTAATATATTTATCATCACTTTCAGTGTATATAATGCTCCCTTTACCATCAGTTACGTTGCAACGTAGCATATCTAATTTATTCTGTAAGCGATTTAGTCTGCAAATAAGTAGTGAGCCACTATCGTTAATCCATTTAATACGAGGAACATATATATCCTGCTCCTCACCAATATCCATTGTCTTAACCTTTTTGTCTGTTAGGTTATATGTGTTTATAGATATAATAGAGTTACGTTCTCCTGCGCGAGGGTATTTATATCTATAGTTATAAGGATATCCATTAGGGACATATACCGTCATCTCATACTCTTTGACATGCTTTTCGTCGAATCTCCAATAGGCTAATTGTTCGCTATTTGGAGACCATTGATAGCCTTTAGAGAAACCATATTCCTCCTCATAAACCCAGTCTGGCTTTCCGTTTATTATATGGTTAAATTTGCCATCGGTAGTAACTTGTACCTCTTTCCCAGTTGCGATATCTGTGTAGAATAGGTTGTTATCTCTTACAAATGCCACCTTCATGCCATCTGGTGAAAAAGAGGCTACCTCTTGTGCTCCCCCTTTAGATAGAGGATATAATTTATCATTTTCAATATCATATATCCAATAGTCAGCCGTGAAAGAGTGACGATAAATAGGTTTTACTTTTGTTGTTAGTAATAGCTTTTTCTCGTCGCCGCTAAATTCATAATTAGAAAATGGAAAATTGTGACCAGAGCTCGTTCCGTCGAATATAACGCCCACTTGTTTTCCATTTTTGTAGGAGTACTTAACAATTTTTCCCCCCTCATTAACAGTGTAATCTTTTCCGCTATTCATTGAGCGAAAACCATAAACGCTTTTTGTTCTAAACGTCCCATTCATAATATCCTCATACGAGAATTGCTTCTGCGCCGATAGGCTAAATGATAGTGCTACGGCAAAAACTAATAATAAGTACCTCTTCATTTCTTTTATTTTTTTTATTTTATATATTTCATTTACTTACAAGCCTTTAAACTCAAATCAATACTCTCAACTTGATGTGTTAGGGCTCCAATAGATATATAGTCTACACCGCAAGCAGCATATTCTCGTATTGTATCAATGCGAATTCCTCCAGAGGATTCAATCTCTACGCTTTTATTGTTTCGACGAATGAAATCAACAGCCTCACGTGTTTCTTCCACAGAGAAATTATCCAGCATAATACGGTCTACAATGCCAGTTGCTAATGCCTCCTCTATATCTTCTATGCTACGAGTCTCTACCTCTATCTTCATACCCACCTTATTTTTATCTTTGCAATACTTCAAACAACTGTTTACCGCCGCAGTTATTCCTCCGGCGAAATCTATATGGTTATCTTTTATCATTATCATATCAAAAAGCCCCATGCGATGGTTTTCTCCACCTCCTATGGCAACAGCTAATTTATCAAATACCCGCATCCCGGGAGTGGTTTTTCGTGTATCTAATATTTTTGTTTTGAAATCCTTAAGCTGCTCAACATAGAATCTTGTTTTTGTAGCAACACCACTCATTCGTTGCATGATATTAAGAACAATCCTTTCTGCCTGTAATAGGGTTATAACCGTTCCCTCAACATAGAAAACAGTATCCCCATACTGAACGGTATCGCCATCTGTTACAAGTGTTTCAAATATAATAGAGGGCTCTAATCTCCTAAAAACTATCTCTGCTATCTCTATACCCGCTATTACGCACCTCTCTTTAGCCAATAGTTGCATCTTCCCACGTGCATTGGCTGGGATTGTGGATAGTGAGGTGTGATCACCATCTCCTATATCTTCTTTTATTGATAGGCTTATCAATTCATCAATCAGCTCTCTATAATCGTCAATCATCGTATAAATATTTTAACTTGCAAATATAGTAATAAATTTTCAAACCACATGAACTATTAAAAATTATTGGCACACATAGTGTAAGTATTTTTTAAAACGATAGTTTGATGAAAAATATTATTGGTAAACTCGTTGTTTACTTCTCAGTAAACAGTAGGAGTGATGTAATTAACGATATATCCTCTTTCATAGACGACGAGAAAGAAGAGTTAGGGGATGAAGATGATATGCTTACATTTAGTAGAATCGAACGTTTTGTGGAAAAGTATTGCGACAAAACAGATGATGGCACAAAGTGTGAGTAGAAGAGTAATAGCGTACAACTATTAGCAGATGATGTGTAGAGATAATGTGTGATGGTGATTGTGGTGTATTCATATCATATGGCTTAAGTTGTACGTTTTTTTTGTTTTGGAACTTTTTGTTTCCACAAAGTGAATTATTAGAAATCCTCTGTAAATCCTTGGTGTACTAATATTCGGAGGAGTTGATATGACAATATTAAACATATATTTAGCTCTATTGAAGATAAGGCGTGTTGCGCAAATAGTAAATATTTTGCTAAAACACACCTTTGCTAATCTATTTAGGTTTACCAAATTGACATTTGTTAAGCGCACATTGGTGCAGAAACGTGTTCTTTCAACCCCTGCAAGGCTTCGTGTGCTTATTGAGGAGTTAGGT
>CAYIZU010000217.1:0-567 GCA_964367795.1 uncultured Rikenellaceae bacterium
GCACTTGGTAACACTATGCCAGATGTGAGCGGTAGTGCTGGTATTCAGGCAGAGTATAAGGGCTTTGGTCTTAATGTGGGAGTGACATATCGCTGGGGCGGACAGATGTATAACTACACATTAGCTGAGCGAGTTGAGGCTTACGATATTAAGTACAATGTTGATAGACGAGTTTTAGAGGGTGCTTGGACTCCAGAAAACACATCGGCACCATATCGCAGATATAGTGAGTTTATCGAAATGCCATCATCTTTCATTGATGAGTCGGGGCAAGAGATTTCAACAAATGGAACATATATGTATATGGCGCCATCTCTACCAACAAGTCGTTTTATTATGGATGAAAACAGATTAGATATTAGTAGTGTGTCGTTATCTTACGATTTCTGGAGACATAATTTTGTAAAGAAATTAGGCTTAGAGAGTATGAAACTAACACTTTATGCTAATAACATAGCAACTATCTCATCGGTAAAGATTGAGAGAGGAACGCTATATCCATTTAGTAGAACCTTTAAAGCTACATTAGCATTAACATTTTAATTAGATAAGAGATGAAAAAGATAT
>CAYIZU010000217.1:577-2948 GCA_964367795.1 uncultured Rikenellaceae bacterium
GCCACTTTTATTGCAGTGATAGGGACAACCAGCTGTAATGATTGGCTAAATATTACGCCAGACACAAAAATGTTAGGTAGTAATGTGTTTGAGTCGGCAGAGTCGTTCGATAGGATATTAACAGGTTGTTATATTGAGATGACACAGACAGATTTATATGGTTCGTCGCTAACAATTTTCGACCTTGAATTAGCATCAAAACTCTACACTTTAGCTGCTACAGAGGCAGGTGAAAGTCCATACTATAATGCCGCAAACTGTTTATGGGATACCGAGGATGGTCAGCGTTTTGCGTTAGATGTGTGGGGTGGTATGTATAACGTTATAGTTAATCTTAACACCGTTATCACCGAGATTGCAAATACAACTTTACTTAGTGCAGACGAAAAGAGCCGTATATTGGCAGAGGCATTAACAATGCGTGCATATTGTCACCTTGATCTACTTCGTATATATGGTCCAGCAAACCTTGCAGGTAATAGTGCAGGGCTAAGCGCAACAGCTATCCCTTATGTTACCGAGGTTGGAACAGGCTACAATGCTCACCTAAAAACAAGTGAGGTGTTATCTAAAATACACGCCGACCTTGATATGGCTATTGAGCAGTTTAACTCATTTAATGCAGAGGAGATACCATCATCTGAGATGAATAGAGGTTTCTTAACCGTTTGGGCTGCAAAAGCTATCAAAGGGCGTGCTTATATGTGGGAAGGTAAGTATGCTGAGGCTATCGAACCACTTGAGAGTGTTATTAAGTCGGATAGATTTATTGTTGGTGTGCCAACAGAGCGATATGATAGCTACGACGATGCCTCTATCGAGGAGTGGAACTCGATGCACGTGTTTAGGCTTGATGGGCACGATGTGTATAACCGTTCGAGTATGGTTGATTTCTTCTTCTTAGGAACTCAATCGGGTAACACTGGCAATCCAGAGTACAAAATTGTGTTAAGTGGTGCAACGCACGGTGCTATATACGAGAGTGCTACTATTGGAACACCCGATTTTCGCAAAACAGCGTGGTGGAAGATTGATGCAAACTCTGGCGAAGCTGTTACACTTAAATACGAGACTTTCGAGGAGTATGGCTATATCCGAAGTGTTATGTATGACGACGACTCAAGCAAAGGGCATATACCAAACACTATCCCAATGCTTAAAACAGCCGAGGTGTATTATATGTTGGTTGAGGCTTTAGTTAAAACAAACACTCGTTTAGCAGATGCTAAGGCTTATCTGCAAGCAGTGAGAATTAAGCATAGCTTAGAGGAGAGTACAATGGGTAGCGACCTTATGTTAGAGGTGCTAAAAGAGTATCACAAAGAGTTTGTTGGTGATGGTCAGTTGTTCTATCTATATAAGCGTTTAGGCGAAGATACTCTATTAAAGAAGAGTTTCACTAATTCAGAATTTGTAGTACCGATTCCATTTGAGGAGTCTATATAGTATTATGTTTAAAATGATTAATATGAAAAAGATAAAATTAATATTAGCACTTTTTGTTGCATCATTCACACTATTCGTATATGATGGATTGTCGCTTGCTGGTGTTTTCTTCTCTATTAACGAAGATAGCAATAGCACAACATCATACACCTACCTATCTAACCCCGATGCAACAGAGGCAACAATGGAAATACAGGTTAATATCAGTGGCGACACAACAAGCTACGAGCGTTATTTTAATGTGGAGATTGTTGAAGAGGCTTCAGACTATAAGGAGGAGCATATTAAGAGTGCCAAAGGAGTTGTTCCTGCTGGTTCAAGCCAAGGAACGCTTTATGTTACTATCGGCAGAACAAGCGAGATGGATAGCCGTGATTTTACGGTTGCATACACAATTATTCCGTCGGAAGATTTCCCTGAGGCTGGATATAATAAGAGCTATGGTGTTTTCACATATAGCAATATAGTATCTAAGCCTGCCGAGTGGGATTTCTTCTTATATGATTGGTATGGAACAACATACTCTAATAACTTCTATGAGTTTGTTATTAACACTACAGGTGTTACCGATTATTCGGAGTTCTATAACTCGGAGGAGTATATACAAGAGGAGCAAGATTACCTCGACTACTATATGAACAATTACGGTTGGACTATGGATGATTTCATTGAACGAGGCTATGTTGTTAATGGGCGAGTGGTAGTTAGTTCTGTTGGTTATGAATCGGCACAGATGGATGTGTATAAGAGGGAGGTTCTTAGAGGGCTTCAAGCTCTTGAAGACAAAGGTACGCCACTTCTTCACAATGATGGAACAAAGATAGTGTTACCTTAATTTATTAACATTAAATTATATAGAAATATGAGAAATATATTTTTTTCGATATTATTACTTCTGGCAACTGTCTCTTGTTTTAAGGATGAT
>CAYIZU010000218.1:0-604 GCA_964367795.1 uncultured Rikenellaceae bacterium
GGAAAAAGTTAGGTTTCTCTTCTCGTAAAGAGGGGGAAATATTATGGAAGAGATTCCGTGCGGCTTGTGATAAATTCTTCAATGCACGTACCGCCCACCAAAACGTTATAGACGGAGAGTATGTTGAGAATCTTCAAAAGAAAGAGGCTATTATTGAAGAGTTAAAGACTTTCAATGCTGATGATGCAGAAGAGGCTATTAGCTTACTCAAAGAGATTCAGAAAAGATGGTCGCAGATAGGTTTTACACCTATCAAAGATAAGAATCGTATCAATAATAGTTATAGGGATTTGATTAATGAACTATTCTCTAAATATAAGATAAAAAATTCAGAAACTCAGCTTGAGAAATTCAAAAGTAGAGTAACGAAGTATAAAGAGGATGGCTCTAAAGGAGGTATGCATCAAGAGCGAGAGAGGCTTATGTTTAAACTTAAAAAAATAGAGGCTGATATTACTGTTTGGGAGAATAATATTGGTTTCTTTACCCACTCTAAAGGGGCAGAGGCCATGATACGAGATGTTGAACAGAAAATAGAGAAAGCTAAAGCTGATGCAAAGTTAATCGTTGAAAAGATACGTATTCTAAACGATAAATAAGAGAT
>CAYIZU010000218.1:614-2877 GCA_964367795.1 uncultured Rikenellaceae bacterium
GGAGGTGTGGCTTCGTCGCTTGGTAAGGGTATAATATCGGCATCGGTTGCTAAGCTTTTACAGGCCAGAGGTTACAGCGTGACAATACAGAAGTTAGATCCATATCTTAATGTTGACCCAGGTACACTTAACCCATATGAACATGGTGAATGTTATGTTACAGAGGATGGAGCAGAGACCGATTTGGACTTGGGGCATTATGAACGATTTCTTAATGTTGCAACTTCTCAAAAAAATAATGTAACCACAGGAAGGATATATCAAAGTGTTATAGATCGTGAGCGAAGAGGCGATTATTTGGGCAAGACCGTACAGGTTATTCCTCATATTACTGACGAGATTAAGCGTCGCATACGTATTCTTGGTCAAGAGAATCGTTTTGATGTAGTAATTACAGAGATAGGAGGTACTGTAGGAGATATTGAGTCGTTACCATATATAGAGGCTGTTCGCCAGTTAAGATATGAACTTGGTGAGCAAAATTCTCTATCTATACACCTAACTCTCATACCATACATGAAGGCTTCAGGAGAATTAAAAACCAAGCCAACACAGCACTCTGTTAAGGCACTTTTAGAGTCAGGAGTACAGCCAGATATATTGGTTTTGCGTACCGAGCAGACTTTGGGAGCAGATATACGCCGTAAGGTGGCTCTTTTCTGCAATGTGGCGCAAGATGCGGTTGTCGAGTCAATAGATGTTTCAACAATATATGAAGTACCTCTTCGTATGTTAGAGCAACAGCTTGACAGCGTCGTTATGCGTAAATTAAATCTTGAGGTGAGGGATATTAATCTTGAGTCGTGGATAGATTTTGTTAATAGGGTAAAGAACCCTAAGGAGAGAGTTAAGATTGCGCTTGTGGGTAAGTATACCGAATTACCGGATGCCTATAAATCAATAGTAGAGGCTTTTGTTCATGCAGGAGCGTATAACCATACTAAGGTGGAGTTAGAGTATATTGACTCTGTTAAAATAACAGCAGATAATGTGGCTGAAAAGTTAGATGGCATGGCAGGTGTATTGGTTGCTCCGGGATTTGGAGATAGGGGTATTGAAGGTAAAATAGTAGCCATACAACATGTAAGAGAAAACAAAATACCATTCTTTGGTATATGCCTTGGTATGCAGTGTAGTGTTGTGGAGTATGCTCGTAATGTGTTGGGTCTTAGTGATGCCGCCTCGTCGGAGTTTGATGCAACCACAGAAAACCCAGTTATAAGCCTTATGGATGAGCAAAAAGAGATTGTTAATATGGGAGGCACTATGCGTTTAGGCTCTTACCCTTGTGAATTAAAAGAGGGTAGTAAGATAGCTAAATGCTATGGAACAGAGCATATTACCGAGCGTCATCGTCATAGATACGAGTTCAATAGTAAGTATAAAGAGGAGTTTGAAAATAGCGGTATGATGGCAACGGGTATAAACCCTAAGAGTTCACTTGTAGAGGTTATTGAACTTGCTAACCATCCATGGTTTGTTGGAGTGCAATTCCATCCAGAGTATAGCTCAACAGCAGAGAACCCACACCCACTTTTTGTTGCTTTTGTTAAAGCAGCACTTGATAATAGAAGATAATAATCAGAGGAGGGGATAACCCCACCTTTATAACGATAACTTAGAAGTGAAAAACAGTAGATTAATAGGAACTATATTAATAGGATTAATTTTAGTAGGATACGCTTGGATGACTAATAACCAAGCAAAGGAGCAGGCAGAGCTGAATAAAAAGGCAGCGATAGAGGCGGCTAAAGTAGAGAGTAAAAAAGCTGAAAAGGCACAGGTGCAAGCACCTACTCAAGCTACACCGGCGTCAGTGTCGCAAAATAGTATGTTAGAGCCCGGTTTGGAGGCTGCACTGAGAGGAACGCAGGAGTTCTATACCATGGAGAACGACAAGATGATTGTTACCATCTCCAATAAGGGTGGTGCTATTGTTAGTGTTCAATTAAAGGATTACAAGACATATGATGGCGAGCCATTGATGCTTTTTGAGTATCCAAACTCAAGCTTTGGACTTAATTTCTTTACACGTCAGAATATAAATTCAGCAAACTATTATTTTACGCCTATTGGTGATAATAAAAAAATAGTTGTCAATGGTGATAGTAAGGAGCAATTATCAATGCGTTTATACCTTGATGAAACCTCGTATATTGAGTATATATATAGTATGACTCAAAGTGATATGGTTGATTTTGATATTCGCCTTGTTGGAGCAGATAAATATTTTACATCTGCGCAGAGCATGTTAACTATTAAC
>CAYIZU010000219.1:0-2780 GCA_964367795.1 uncultured Rikenellaceae bacterium
AGAATAATTATTCTCTCACAAAAGTCAAAGCTCGCACTAAGAAAAATGAAATTTTCATCCAAATTTCCCCGATTTTTATTGGGTAATACGAATCAGCCTAATTCAATCAGTTACAAAATAATAATAGTTGTTAATTGCCCAAATCTATCATAAAAGAGACCGCCTCGAAATAATTCGAGACAGTCTCGTAACGAGAATAGGGATAATCGGCTAAACAGCACTTTGTGAACTCCCTTATAAAAATTCAGTTATTTATTATCAATATATAGCTCTGGATTGTTTTCAGCCCTCTCCATTTGTATCTCCTTCCACCTATTAACGGCTCTACTCATTACATCAAAACGAGCCTCATTAATCATATTATTAATTTTTTCATTATTGGCAATCTCTAACTCTAAGCGTCTTTGGCTACTCTCTTTAGCTACATGATTAGATAACGCTATTTCTGTATTGGTATCGGTAATAAGCTTTTCAGATAATAGTTTTAGTCTATGCTTTTCCGCTGCAAGCATATCATCATAAGGACCAGCAGGAATCATCAATTTAAAGATTGTTGGAGCAATTTCAATAACAATAAATAGTACCATTATTAGTATCGCTGCCATATTAACCTCTCTTTTCTTATCTCGCACTATCTCAAATGCTTCGAGGCGTGCCGCATACCCGTCATAATTATCAGCTACGGCTATCTGCTGTTTTTTATATATCTCTATCTCTTGTTCTTTCTCTTTTATCTCGACATTTCTATTAGCCATCTGCTCTTCAATTTGCAGTATCTCCTCACTATCCTTGTTTTCAAGATTCTGTTTCGAAGCAGATATTTTATTTAGGTCATACTTTAACTCGTCTAACTCGTTACTTAGGGCTATGAGCTTAGCATCTCGAGACATACTGTTTTTTAATTGTTCAATTTCATAGTTTATTTCTCTCTCAAAAATACGTAACTCCAATGGATTAGAAATAACAATTGCCAAAATAAAAGCTATGCATATACGAGGGAGTGCGCCAGCTATCTCTTTTAAACTGATGCTTGACTTACCATCAGAGAACATTGAGCTGACCATGAACCTATCAATATTAAGTATTACCATACCCCATATTAAGCCCAATATAGAAGCCACTGCTATACTCTTAAATATAACAAAAAAGGCATACCCACCAGATAGAGCAGCAAACACTGCAGTGGCCAATATTGTTCCTCCCATACCAGAATATTTAGCATGATCGCTGGAACATTTACGCAATATTTTAACATCTACTCCTGCACATCTCCATAAGAATTCATTTACACAACCACCTTTTGGAGGTTGTTCTTCATTTTGTATCATATCATTATATATTTACTGGTTATTAATATTACTCTAAATTTTGATTTACAGTACCACTTGTTATCCCATCATTAGGGCGAACTTGTGTCACACTATATTCTCCATCGTCACCTCTTACTATTGGTGTTACGTCTTTCAGTGAATAATTATAAGGATCGTAGAGAAGAATATTTTTTTCTATATTAGTTCCAATTTGCCGATAACTTGTTGCCATATCATAATATGTGTAATAGTTACGTTTTCGACTCTTATCATACCCCCTGCCAACAATTAAAATAAAGTGGTCAGTAGCTCCTTCATTGATTAATGGATGCCTTCCAGTGGTGTGATTAACTCCCACAATAATAGGTCTATTATTATCTAAATGCCTATTAATACAGTTTATAGCATTTTCATAGTTGTTCGCAACATCGCTACCATAATTTACAAGTTGTCGGCTTATACCCTTACCAACCTCATGCATCAGTTTATATACATGTGCAGAACTACCAACAGCTGTAACACCATGGTTTTTCATGGTCTTACCGCATAGTGTTAGACAATTAATTTCATTATTTGTTTTAAACGCCACGAAACTATCCACGCCAACGACTGGCTTTATCTCCTTTGGTATTATCGACTTTGCCTCTTTGGGAGTTATCGGTTTCGTTTCTTGAGAAATTTCTGGTGCCTTACCTGATGGTATATCCTCATTGGATATATCACCTGACCCTTCATCGCTATTCGAGTACGAAGTATCTGTAAATTTATTGATATTAGAATTAATGATTTGAGTTATTTTATACTCTCCTTTCTTATCAAAAAAATTCGTACCAACCACCAAAATGATTAATAGCCCTACAGTAAATCCTACTATACTAAAAATATACTTAGTTATT
This sequence comes from uncultured Rikenellaceae bacterium, assembly GCA_964367795.1. GTDB lineage: Bacteria > Bacteroidota > Bacteroidia > Bacteroidales > Rikenellaceae > JADFUS01. The sequence continues at coordinate 2,207 of CAYIZU010000219.1, forward strand.
TTCCATAATATCCTCATAGTTCAATAGTTTGGGTTTACAACGATTTAACATCGCAAATTTAAATAATTTTTTTTAATTGTGCAAATTGATATAAATCTATTTGCAGTAAACTGGATTTTATGAGAGATATAATCCATCATATAAGGTGCTGACAACGGGTTTGATATAAAAATATAGTTTTTATGCATTTTTTTTGACACAAATTTGGCAATGTAAAAAAAATGTTTTATCTTTGCAGCACTTTAAAGGTTCATACTAAGAAGTAGAATGCGAAAATAGCTCAGTTGGTAGAGCACAACCTTGCCAAGGTTGGGGTCGCGAGTTCGAGTCTCGTTTTTCGCTCAAAATTGTTGCCTTGGTGGTGGAATTGGTAGACACGCAGGACTTAAAATCCTGTGACCTTTTCGGTTGTGCGGGTTCAAGTCCCGCCCGGGGTACATAGAAAGGTTATCTAAAGGAGTAGTTATATTTCCGTAGGTAACCTTTTTTTTGCACTGCTCCATAGGGTGATACCGGCTCATTCCGAATTTATGTTGTAAAATATTTAACAAATTTATATCTTTGTGGTCTATTA
>CAYIZU010000220.1:0-2779 GCA_964367795.1 uncultured Rikenellaceae bacterium
CATATCCCGGAGTATATGGTCCCATGGTGTATCCAATAGTGAAACCACCATTCCCTTTAAGTCCACCACTCATAGCAATCTGTTTGGATGATGTCCCTGTGTATTTGTAGGGGGTGTATCTATAAGACTCTATAGGTGTGTAAGTGTTCACAAGATATTTAGTTTGAGCATAAAGATTACCAACTCCTAAACCCATTAAAATTAATAATATAAGAGTACCTTTTTTCATAATATCCATAGTTTTAATGAGCAAATATAATAAATGTTTTTTTGTTTAGCAAATATTTTGATATAGATATGAAAAAAGAGAGTCTAAAACGATAATTACCGTTTAGACTCTCTTTTTTAGTCGGTATGACCTAAACGGTCACAATCTAATAGCTATTTCTTTACCTTCTTAACATCAATAACCTCAACATCAAAGATAAGTACCTCATTTGCAAGTCTACCTTGTGAGCCATAAGCTAACTCCGAAGGGATAACAAGGCGTATTTTACCACCTTTACCAACAAGTTGGATACCTTCTGTCCATCCTTTGATAACTCTGTTAAGAGGGAATGTAGCAGGCTCATTACGCTTGTATGATGAGTCAAATTCAGTACCATCAATTAATGTACCTTTATAGTGAACAACTACAGTATCAGTAGCAGTTGCTTTCATGTTCATCTCGCCAGCCTCTTTAATTTCGTAAAGTAATCCGCTATCTGTTTTTAACACATTTGCCTTATTTTCTTCTTTCATTAAGTAATCTGTACCAGCCTTTTTCTTCTTTGCGGGAATTACAACAGAAACATAATTTCTAATATATCCATCAGCAGCTTGAAGCTCAGATTGCATTTCGCTTAATTCTTTAGCATTCATAGCCTTATCAAAGGCCGCGATTAGAACAGCAGAGTTTAATTTATCACCTCCCATTAACTCCTTAATCTGTGCACCCATTGTTAAACCAATAGCGTTAGAAAGTGAATCATTTCCATTTTTTATAGCCGTAGAACCGCCACCAGCTGTACCGCTATCACATGAAGATACCAAAGTTGCAAAAGCAACTGCAATTACTAATAATTTTTTCATTTTCTTATTTTTTATTAATGTTAATAATTTTCTTTATTGAGCACCCAAAGGTATGATTTTTTTTTTAAATATCAAAATCTATTGTAATAATTATTGATTAAAATTAAAAATCATTCGTCTTTAAGGTCGCTAATGATAATTTATACAAAATTCTTGCCCCAACGTTTGCATCCCATTCGCTATTTGCACATGGTGAAACCTCGTTTACATCAAATCCAATTATTCGGCGTCCGCTACGTACAATTTTCTTGATAAGATATATTGCCTCACTATACTCTAAACCTCCTGGTACTGGGGTTCCAGTGCTTGGACAGTACGCCGCTTTTAAGCCATCTATATCAAAAGATATATAAACGTTCTGTGGTAAAGATGATATTATTTCGTCGCATATAATGCCCCATTTCTCACCCTCATACAATCTCTCACTTATTGTCTCGTCGAAGAAGGTTTTTACACGATTGTCATTATTGATTATCTCAAGTTCATCCTCACAGAAATCTCGCACACCAACCTGCACAATATTTGATACCTGTTTTACCTCATTGAGTACATTATACATGATGGAAGCGTGTGAATACTGAAACCCTTCGTATGCTTTACGTAAATCTGCATGAGCATCAATATGGAGTATTCCGAACGAGTTATGAAATTCTCCTAAGGCTCGTATAACACCCAAAGGGGTGCTATGGTCTCCTCCTACGAGTGCTACGATACGTCCAGCCTCTAACTGCTCTTTACTCTTCTCGTAGATATACTCGTTGGTCTTAATTGATGTATCGTTAACGCGTTGTAATGATTTTTCAATCATTTTATCATCCATATCGCCACCTCTTTCAAGATGCTCAATAACCTTTTCGGCATGACGGCGAACTTCACTGCTTTCCTCTAACATATCATCGTTAATAGGTAGTGTAGCGATACCTTTTTCGTAGATTGTTCCGTACTCTATATCATATAAATCTATTTGTCCCGACGCATCGATTATAGCGTCAGGTGCATTTGCACTACCGGGGCGGTATGATGTTGTTACGTCAAAGGGGGCGGAAAGTATCACCAATCTACTCTCTTCAACAGTGTAGGGTAGTGCGAAATAGTTACCATTAGGTAATGCTAAATCATTCGGATTAAATAATGTCTCCATAATACTGTTTATTATATACACCTTATATTACAAAAGAGTTGCACTAACTATTCTTTTAATGAAACAGTTAATACAACTCCCTTGCCTTTTTCTACAATCTATTTATGATTATCTCTTTTTATTGGTTTCAGAAGGAATATTTTTCATCTTCTTATCCATGAAGTCGAATGCAACAGGTGTTGCTATGAATATTGATGAGTATGTTCCTATCATCACACCAAATGCAAGGGCAAAGATAAAGCCTCGTATTACCTCTCCACCAAAGAAGAATATTGAAAGGAGAACCACCATTGTTGTACCTGCTGTATTCAATGTACGTATCAATGTCGATGAGATAGCTCCATTAATATTCTGCTCCATTGGACGCTTAGGATATAGACCAATATACTCACGGATACGGTCGAAGATAACCACAGTGTCGTTTATTGAGTAACCAATAATTGTTAGGATGGCAGCAATGAATGCTTGATTTATCTCTAATTCGAATGGTAGTACCTTATATAGTAGTGAGAAGATACCGATTGTGATGAATGCGTCGTGGAATAGTGATATAACACCACCAAGAGC
>CAYIZU010000221.1:0-885 GCA_964367795.1 uncultured Rikenellaceae bacterium
CTATCCCTAATCCGTAATTGTAGTTACCCATTCCCGTTTTAGAACTCAAAACATTTTCGTTTGTGAACATATCAGAGTCTCCAGCAACGAATATTTTTTGATTTTTACCATTTACTTTCTTAGTTAGATACTTCATTATTGAATATGAACCCATTTTCTCCCCCGCCGATGGGTTTAATTTTGATTTTTCATTAAGAAAATCTACCGTCTCTTTCTCAATCCAACTGTTGTTCGGCTGAGAAACCAAGACATCATAACTGCTATAACCGCTATCTTCTATGTTCTCAACCACGACGCTTCGTGGTGTGAAAACCCTATATCCACCAGAGATATATCCACCTAAATTAGGAATAATATTCACGATTTCTGGGCTATATAATGCAGCAATCATTTCGTCGGAGTAGGCAGAGGTCGGCGATACAATAATATCATCAGAGAAACGTAATCCCATTTTAGATATTAGTGGATTCATATACTCACCTCTATTATAATCTCCAAGTATTAATAAATCGCCTCCACGTGATAGATACTCTTCGTAGTTGACCATCTCTTTTGCCGATAGACCACTCTTCATATTTGCTATTACTACAACATCAACACTGTTGTCAACCTTATCATTTAGAGTAATCTCTTTAACAGTAAAACCTTGATTTATCAATGATTTTTTAAAACCTGTTGAGGCAAAGAAATTATAATAACCTCTATTTCCCTCATCATATGCATCAACTTCATCGTGCCCTGTAACGAAGGCTATAATAGGCGATTTAACTGATAATCTCTTGAATGCTGTTGCTATCTCAATTTCCCCGGGTTGACTATCTCTACCGTCGTAAAAACGAAGATATGATACCTTGTCTCCACTACGTAGTACTCGAAGTAGTTTAC
>CAYIZU010000221.1:895-2744 GCA_964367795.1 uncultured Rikenellaceae bacterium
CATTTATATCATCAATAGATATAAAGTCTTTTGGAGAATAATCATACATATCACAAAGACGTATAAGAGCCTCATGATTCGAAGCTTCAGGCATAGCTCTATCAAGATAGCGATTGCTCTTTTTATCACCCCAGTAATATACATATTTCATTTTTGTTGAAGGCTTGAAGCGAGTATATCTTTCAAATGAATCCAAGTCTCGATTTCTACTTTTCTGTGTGCATTTATGCCATGAAAAATCTAAGAAATTTACATAGGTTATAATCTCTATATCGCCCTCAACGTTATTTATTATATCTTGACTTTGCTCAGAGATTGTGTTAGCGTCATTATGTGTTGCATCGTAATAACTTCTAATGTGCGGCATTGATGTAATAATAGCAGCCATCATTACTGTCGATACTACAACCGCATATCTGAAAATACTTTTGACTCTTGATAGCTTTAGTCGCTCATTACTTAGCTTAACGATTGTTAATGATAGCGAAAGAATTATGAGTAGTATAAAATAGATTATATCATCAGAGGCTATCATACCAGATAGCATAGAGCCGGTGCGTCCCGATGTAGATAGCCAGTGTGTTATTGGTCCTATGAAATTACTGTTTTGTCCATAGTTACCAATATATGTAAGGGTTCCCAATATGGCAAAAGTTAATACCGCGGCAAAAACCTGCGAACGCGTTGTTGATGAAATAAATAGTCCAATAGCCGCATAACTAAGCACCATAAGATACACCCCTAATAGCGCGGTTAACATCATTGGAATATCTGCATTATCGACTGAAAAAATGATAAAGATGATAGGTATTAATAGCAATGAACATAATAATGATAAAAATGTTACAACTGATAAATATTTACCAAAAACTATTTGCAGATTCGATACAGGAGAGGAGTAGAGAAGCTTAATAGTTCCACTTTGAAGTTCACGGCTAATTAATCCCATTGTGATAAGTGGTACATATAGGTAAAGGCTATTAATCATATTGCTCACTATTCCTTGCATTCCTGAAATTGCAAATAATGTTAAGCTGTAATCCCTTGGCTTTGCGGAGAAGCCAAAGTTTTTTATTACATCACTAAAAATATATCCCATTTGAAACAGAAAAACTATAAGTAATACCCATGCCACTGGAGAGTAGAATAGGATACGTAGCTCTGTTTTCATTATTCTTAATATTGTTCTCATTTAATTTTTTATTTAAATTACTTACCTGATAGTTTGGCGAACACTTTATCCAATGACTCTCTCTCAAGAGCTATCTCGCGTAGTCCCCACTTGTTTTCACTTGCTAATTTTACAAATCGGTCAAATATATTATTTTCACCATTAAAATGTAGACGTATACGCGTGCGTGTTAGACGCTCAATGCGTTCCATACCATCTATTTTTAACAACTCTTCATCGGTAGGAGCATTGTGCATAATGGTCATTATTGTGCTTGGGCTTAAAAGGTTATTAAAGGCATCTATATTACCATCAAATACCACAATCCCCTTTTCAATCATCACAATATATTCACACATAGCTTGCACCTCTGGTAGTATATGTGTAGATATAAGTACCGCTCTCTCTTGGGCTATCTCTTTTATCAATTCTCGTATTGCCAATATTTGGTTAGGGTCTAAGCCATTCGTTGGTTCATCAAGTATTACAAATAATGGATTGTGGATTATGGCTTGTGCTATACCCACGCGTTGGCGATAACCTCCAGATAGGTTTTTTATTAATCTATCTCTGAAGTGCGTTATGCCACACTTTTCCAGAACCCTCTCTATTGCCTCTGGAATATCACATTTTGCCATCTGACGTATTTCAGCACAGTGATATAAATACTCTTCAACT
>CAYIZU010000222.1:0-2280 GCA_964367795.1 uncultured Rikenellaceae bacterium
CATATATTCAAGAAAAGATATAACAAATAATACTAATTTAGAGTTTGTTGTGAGGTTAATATTGTTTGGCATGGAGTGCATATTTACTTTTCCTTACATTGATGGTCGGAAAGTGTATCTGAATAAATGTAATGAAAAAAGACTTAATGATATATTTCTTCAACACGATAGTGTATCAGAAAGTGAGTATACAAAATGCAATTATTCTTCGAGTGATTTAGAAGTCACTAAAATAAATCTAGCTCTTAATATTCCTCAAGAGGGCGTAATTGAGATTGTGGAATAGGACATTTACTAACACGACAATAAACAATCTCTATGTCGTGTTAGTCTAAAGTCTTATTTATGTATTATTTATCTATTAATGCAATCTCCTCCTCTTTTAGTGCATACAGAGCATAAACCATCTGGTCGATCTCGGCTTCAAGGGCAAAGGTGTCGGCTTGTGGATTTTTTCCTGACTTCGACATTAGCAATATTACGAACAGCATAACTAATTAATTTACAACTGATAACAGTTTTCGAGTCACCCGATTTGGGTGCCTCGTTACTATTTACTATCTTTACCAAGTGTTTGTACGTAAGAAAATTAACAAATCGGGTACGACTAGTGTCGTAGTAGTTGATAAAGTCAGAGGTAAATTTAACTGTATTTCAACTATCGGAGTAAGTAAAGACCCCGATGAGATAGCACGTTTTGTAGAACAAGGCAATAAATATATCCTAGCAGAGAAATTAAAACATAATCCAGAGATTGATTTCGAGGGATTAGCTGAGAAAACTAAACAGGAACGCCTTAATCAGGTAAAAGATGTGTTTTCGAGTATTGATAATATTCTTCACGATACCCCACAACAAATTCTCAATCGAGTTTTTGACGGTGTCGGATTTAATGCTATTGACGACCCAATATTCCGCAACTTAGTGCTTGCACGTCTTGCTTTCCCGAGTAGTAAGAAAGCGACAGTTGAGTATCTAAAGTCTCACTTCGATGAAGATATAGAGCTACACAAGATATATCGCTATCTAAGTCGCTTGAACGATAGTAAACAAGCATTAATACAAGATATAAGTGTTAGGCATACTATGAATATCTATGGTGGTACTATCGGTGTATTATTCTATGATGTAACTACTCTCTATTTTGAAACCGACAAGCAAGACGATCTACGCAAGACTGGTTTTTCTAAGGAGGGGCGACACTCTAATCCGCAAATAGTATTAGGATTGTTGGTTAGTGGTGATGGCTGTCCGTTGGCTTACACTATACATAATGGCAAACAGTATGAGGGTCATACTATGTTGCCTATTATAGAGAAGTTTATCGAACTCTATTCATTGGAAGATTTTGTAGTTGTTGCGGATAGTGGCATGCTTAATAGTGATAACATAGAGAAATTGGAAGAGGGTGGTTATAAGTATATAATAGGAGCGAGGATAAAGAACAGTAGCAGCAGTGTGAAAAAATGGATATTATCATTAGAAAAGCGAGATGGATTGCTACATGAATTTAAAGAGGAAGGTAGTGATAGGCGACTGATTATTGGTTATACGGCTGATAGGGCAAAGAAAGACAAATACAATAGAGACAAAGGTATACGTGCTTTAGATAAGAAATATAAAAGTGGTAAGGTTACAAAAAGCAATATTACTCAAAGGGGATACAATAAGCTATTAACTGTAACAGGTACAGACGAATTAGCTGTTATAATAGACCCTGATAAGATAGCTCAGGATGAGAAATGGGACGGATTAAAGGGTTATATCACAAATGCCACCTTAGAATGCAAGGAGATTATTGCGGCATATAATAATCTCTTCAATGTTGAAAGGTCATTTCGCATATCGAAGTCTAAATTGGAGATACGCCCGATATTTCACTTTACAGAAAAGAGGATTAAGGCACATATTGCTATATGCTTTGTAGCTCTAAAGATTTATAAGGAGTTAGAGCGGCTACTGAAACTAAATGATATTAATCTAAGTGTGGATAAGGTATTAGAAATAGCAAAAACAATCGTCACAATACGAGTACGTCTGAACAACGACAAGTATGATGACGATAATATATACTCCGAGACCATATTCGTGACTAATAGACATAGACTGCTTGAACCACTATTTTCTAAGGAATTTTGGGTGCCTCAAATTCTGACTGATAATCAATAAGATAGCTCGTTTTAACCCAAAAAGTGTCGAAGTCAGGAGCATCCTCGCTTAAAGGAGTCACCCTAAGCGGAGAGATGAGCAACTATAAAAATTCTCTATTAAAAGTAAATG
>CAYIZU010000222.1:2333-2733 GCA_964367795.1 uncultured Rikenellaceae bacterium
CAATACACAATCAAATAAGGGAGAGAATAAAGAAAATAATCGATTTAGAAAGGTGATACCACAAACTGTAACGTTATTGTTTTTCAATAAGTTATACTGCCAATTTTTAAGGTTATTACCTCGAAAAATTGTAATAACCTTAAAAATTCGTATTGTAAATCATTGAGAATAATAATGTTATAGTTTACGGTATCAGCCAAAATATAAGTGTATTTAATTGATCATTAGCATAGAGGCTCCTTTTTAAGGGGCGACTACTTAATAGTGGCTCTAATTTGGTTGATAATGCTGTCGACATTTGATTCAATTTGGTTGAAATCGCTACGTTTTAGTTTTGCTTTTGTAATATCGTAGTCAAAGTTACCATTTACACCCTCAATATCTACTCCTGCCTTAAATG
>CAYIZU010000223.1:0-2716 GCA_964367795.1 uncultured Rikenellaceae bacterium
CCACTATGCTGGTAACAACCTTTTTTGGCATACGCATATATTAAATGGAGAGAATGTTGTTCACTCGCATATTGCAACAAACAAGACACACACGCACACCGATGAAGAGGTAAAATTTATTGACGAAATAAATAATTTAACCTCGTTTGTTGTTCTATTTGTAGCACTATACCTATTTGCAACTAATCTACTAAACAAAGAGTTGCATCTGCTATACAACCCTATAACCCTTAGGGCAATAACTAATTGTTATAAAGTACGACCTCCACCTGCTGCGGTATAACATATCAAAGCAACAATTAGTTAATTATCAAAAAAACATATAAATGAAAAATATAATATTTTTCGTGGCACTCTCTTGTGCTACGATATTTGGTGCTATATATGCACACGCAAACAACGACAACCGAAGCATTCGTAACAACATACACATATCGGGGCAAACTATCAATGCCGACACTAAGGAGCACCTTGTGGGAGCAACAGTTATCATCAAGGAGGTAAACGGTTTAGGAGCCATATCTGATGCAACAGGAAACTACACCTTAGAGAATTTAAAAAAGGGGGAGTACACTATCGAAGTGTCGCTTATGGGCTACAAAACAATATCGAAAGTTATCACTATATCTGATGAGAGTGTAACTCTTGATTTTGAGATGGAGATTGAGCCAATATCTTTCGATGAGGTTGTTATTAGCGGCACTCGTAACGAGACCAAGAAGAGAGAGAACCCAACTGTTGTGGGTGTTGTTAGCAGCCAACAATTTGAGATAACATCATCGGCAAATGCAGCCGAGGGGCTCAATTTTCAGCCAGGCTTACGTGTGGAGTATGGATGCAGTAACTGCGGGCTTCCTCAGCTGCGCATTAATGGTCTTGAAGGGCAATATTCGCAGATGTTAATTGATAGCCGCCCTATTCTAAGCTCTCTATCGTCGGTTTATGGATTAGAGCAACTACCAGCCTCTATGATAGAGCGTGTGGAGGTGATTCGTGGAGGAGGCTCGGCTCTCTATGGGTCGAGTGCAATAGGTGGCGTTGTAAATATCATCACTAAAGAGCCTGTAAAGAACACCCTATCGGTATCAAACACCACATCATCGTATGAGGGTGGTTCGATAGATATAAACACCTCGCTTAATGGTTCGTTTGTTAGCGAAGATACCCGATTTGGACTATATATGTTTAGCTCGGTGAGAGATAGAGAGGAGTACGACCGAGATGGAGATGGCTTTAGCGAAGTACCCATACTAAACAACAAGACAATAGGCTTTAGAAGCTACTATCGCACCTCTCGTTTCTCGAAAATCACTCTCGAATACCATAACCTCAGTGAATATCGACGTGGTGGAGACCTACTATCTCTCCCTGCTCACGAAGCAAATATTGCCGAGGAGCTTAACCACGACATTAACGGTGGAGGTATTAAATACGACTATTTCTCAGAGAACGAAAAACATAGATTAAGCGTATATAGCTCGTTTCAAGATACTAAGAGAGAGAGCTATTTTGGCACTGGTCAAGATCTTAACGCCTATGGTAATAGCGACGATTTAACAGCAGTGGTGGGAACACAATATAACTACTATGCCGATAAATTTCTGTTTATGCCCTCCGAACTAACCGCTGGTGCAGAGTATAACTACAACAAACTTAATGATGTGGCTTTGGGCTACGACCGTAATATATCGCAACAAACAGATATAGCTGGTATCTTTGTTCAAAACGAGTGGAAAACAGACCGTTTCAGCCTTCTATTGGGCTTTAGAGCCGACAAACACAACCTTATAGATAATATTATAGTATCGCCACGTGCAAACATACGCTATGCGCCTGTTAAGGATGTTGTTTTTAGAGCAAGCTATTCGAGCGGCTACCGTGCCCCTCAGGCATATAACGAAGATTTACATATATCTGTTGTTGGAGGAGAGGCGGCACTTATTGTTCTTGCCGATAACCTAAAACCCGAGTATGCCAATAGCTTTAATCTATCAACCGACCTATACAAAACGATTGGGAACACAGCAATGAACCTACTTATCGAAGGTTTTCACACTAAGGTTACAGATGTTTTCACCCTCGAACCAATAGGGAACGACAATAATGGCAATATGCTATTTGAGAGAAGAAATAGCGAGGGGATGAGTGTGACAGGGGTTAATATAGAGGCTCGTGCTAACTACAAATCCATACTTAACATACAAGGAGGCTACACCTATCAGAGGAGTGTTTACGAATCGCCCGTTGCTTGGAGCAGTACAGCAGAGATGGTTACCGATATGCTACGAACACCTAACAGCTATGGATACCTATCTGTTGGATATGATGTAACAAAGAGGCTACAACTTACTGCAAACGGAGTATATACTGGCTCGATGGATATACCTCACTATGCAGGATACATAACCAATGATGTGCTTGTTAAAACAGAGAGTTTCTTCGATTTAGGAGCAAAAATAGCTTACAATTTCAAACTATCTAACGAGCTGAATTTAGAGCTTAGTGGTGGTGTAAAAAACATCTTCGATAGCTATCAAGATGATTTAGACCAAGGAATAGAGCGTGATTCGAAATATTTCTACGGACCCATACAGCCACGCACCTACTACTTCGGTGTAAAAATCACAATATAAAAAAAGAGGGTGACCCAAAAGGGTCATCCTTTTTTTTATGTTTACATCATTGATTTATAGTATTTTAGTTGTATATTTCATAT
>CAYIZU010000224.1:0-1280 GCA_964367795.1 uncultured Rikenellaceae bacterium
AAGATGATGAAAGGAAAGAGAGAAAAATTTAAATTTCGAATAAAAGAGACCGCCTCGAAATAATTCGAGACAGCCTTATTAAAAAGAAAGAGACTGTCTTTAAGTGGCGGTCTCTTTCTTTTTAAATTTTATATGTCCTCACATATTAACACAGTAGTGATTTTGTGAATATCCCTATTGACGAACTCTATCGTAGTATTCGCGCGTTCTTGTGTCAACACGAATGATTTCACCTGTAGATATGAATAGAGGTACTTTTACTGTAGCTCCTGTCTCCACCGTTGCTGGTTTAAGGGCATTTGATGATGCTGTATCCCCCTTTAAGCCCGGTTCAGTATAGGTAACTTCCATTTCAAGTATTGCAGGTAGTTCTGCTGTTAATACAGACTCTTTTTCTGTATGGAACATCACCTCAACAATAGTTCCCTCTTTCATGAGGTCTGAATTCTCAATTAAATCTTTATTGATAACTATTTGCTCAAAAGTTTCCGTATGCATGAAGTTGCAACCCATATCATCCTCATAAAGATACTGATAAGGGCGACGCTCAACACGTACTGGCTCTATTTTTTCACCCGCCGAAAAGGTTTTGTCTACTACACGACCATTCTCAATATTTTTTAGTTTCGTACGAACGAAAGCTGGACCTTTGCCAGGCTTAACATGTTGAAACTCAACTATACTAAAAGTTTTACCATTTAGTTCAATACACATTCCATTTTTAATGTCTGCTGTTGTTGCCATAATTTTTTATTGTTTTTAAATTTTATATGTCATATGCTTGTGAGTAGGATATTAAATTATCATACTCCTCCTCCCCCTTAATAACAATATCTTTGGGCTCTTTTTCACCCTTATTATTGAAGAATTTACCCATAACCTCTTCACTTGTTGTATTTGAGATATGCTCTACAATTCTTCGCCCTGCCTCCTCAGGTTCTATCATTCCCATTATCTTAGACATCAATTGGACAAAAGTTCCTTGGCTTTTTACTGTATTAGTATTAACAATCCCCGGTTCGTAGAATGTGCATGGAGTTTTTAATAATCCCTTATTGTTGCTAAACTGCACCAATAAACAACAAGCCATAAAGCCCATAGCGAATGATGTTTCAGGTGATATATTGGTTGTTGATAGCTTATTGAATTTTATTTTATTCAGCATTGTTGCACCGCCTATATGCATTATTCTTGCGTCATCTCCACGTTGTAACAGTGCATCCAAACGCATTGAAAAAAGATAACGTGAAAGATAGCATATTGCAAAAATATTGTTTACC
>CAYIZU010000224.1:1290-2693 GCA_964367795.1 uncultured Rikenellaceae bacterium
ATTTGTTAACTTTATGTTTGGAGATAGTATATTCGCATTTAACACTAATAGGTCGAGCTTTTCGTGCTCGCTAACGTATTCATCCAAGAATGCGTTACATTCATCTTTATTAGATAGGTCTGCTATGTAAAGTTTATGTGGTTTCTCCGAACTTATCTCTTGAATAGTTGATAAAATATCTTCGCCACGCTCTCTATTCCTTCCGAAAAGGTGAACTGTATACCCTCCCTGTGCCAACTCCATGGCAGTTGCCCTGCCAATACCATCAGTTGAACCTGTTATTAGTGCTACTTTTTCCATATATTCTAAAAGTTAAAATCTATATCATCATCACCATCATCTTCCGTTTTCTTTGGCCGAGAGTAAGCGACATCCTCATCCTCCCATATGTCGTCCAACGAGTCGCTATCGATACCTCCCATAAGAAAATCAATATCCCTTCGTTCTTTCTTTGTTGGTCGTCCAGTGCCCCTATCTCGCCTAACAGATACAGATACCTGCTGTAATAGCTTATCTTTCTCGCTTTGCGGTGTAATATCGTCCATATATAGCGGGACATTAGCTGCACCCATACGACTCTTTGGCATCTGTGTTATTCTATACGAATAGATTACGGGCATACGCCTAACCGTAATAATATCACCTATTTTCACCTCCCTTGATGGCTTAACAAGTGTATTGTTAACCAATATCTTATTGCTTTTACACGCGTCGGTCGCAATAGAACGAGTTTTACATATGCGCATCGACCATAACCACTTATCTATCCTCATCGTTCAAAATTTCAGTACAAAGATACAAAAAAATATTTAATACTCAACTAATTACTTGTTATATATATTCATTACCCTGTCAATGCCAATAAATGGCATATCCTGAATAGCTTTCACGCAGTGCTCTAACAGGTTCTTTAACTGCTGCTCTTCATCGGCAGTCCATTCTCCTAACACATAGTTTACCTGCAACCCACGTGCAAAATCCGACCCAATGCCAAATCGAAGACGAGAGTAATTCCCGCTTCCAAGGACCTTATTTATATCTTTTAATCCATTGTGTCCGCCGTCACTACCTTTCTTTCTGATACGTATCGAGCCAAAAGGTATCGCTAAGTCGTCGACAATAACAAATATATTCTCAATAGCTATCTTCTCCTTCTGCATCCAGTAGTTAACAGACTTGCCACTAAGATTCATGTAGGTTGTTGGTTTGATAAGAATAAGTGTCTTACCTCGTAGCTTAATTTCGGCCACATCCGCAAGCCTATCACTCTTAAAAACAGTATTGGACGCCTTTGCAAGAGCGTCCAATACCTTAAATCCTATGTTATGGCGGGTATTGGCATACTCGTCACCTATATTCCCCAAGCCAATAACTAAATATTTCATAAATCGATATTTATCAAT
>CAYIZU010000225.1:0-2635 GCA_964367795.1 uncultured Rikenellaceae bacterium
AGTCGTGTATAGCATATTTCGGATTTGTGGAAGCTGTGCCAGATGCGCAGAAATATGGAAGAGTAATTGAAAATCAAACATTTCAAATATTCTCGTACAATATGATGCCTGGTTTTTTTCCACAAATGGTTAATAACTTATTCTACTATATTCCACTATTAACGATGGGATTAATGAGTAGGGAGATAAGTAGTGGTTCGATAAAACTATTATTTTCATCGCCAATAAGCAATACGCAGATTATATTAGGTAAATTCTTATCTATAATGGGATATGGCTTAGTGATGGTATTTGTACTTTTCCTATACGTTCTACATGGTTCGATAATAGTGGAAAATTTTGACTGGGGGTATATGTGGGTTGCTCTATTAGGGGCTTATCTACTCATCTGTGCATATGCATCTGTAGGTCTATTCATGTCAAGCATCACATCATACCAGATGGTTGCTGCGTTAGCAACGCTTGTCATATTAACATTCTTTAGATATGTAGGCGGTTGGTGGCAAGATGTTGCATTTGTTCGCGAAATAACATATTGGTTATCTATGCCGTCACGTGCGCAAACATTTGCATTTGGATTATTCTGCTCTGAGGACTTTATATATTACTTAACAGTGATATTCATGTTCTTATCGCTTTCCGTTCTCCGTTTGATGATACGTCGTGAGAGAAAGAGCAAGGTTATTGTTTTAGGAACATATATGGGTCTATTTGCTATAGTTGTAGCATCTGCATATATTAGTTCACGTCCATCATTAATGGGATTCTACGACGCAACACGCTTTGAAAAAAATACTTTAACAAAGGGCAGTCAGGAGATTATCAAAAATCTGGATGGAGAGTATACAGTTACTACTTATGTTAATGTTTTTGACAGGCAGAATATTACTTGGAGAATTACCCCAAAGCATGAAGTATGGGATATGAAGGAGTTAATGGGACAATACACGCGCTTTAAGCCAGACCTAAAGTTAAAATATGTGTATTATCACTCTCCAAAGGGAAGGGCATACGAGGAAATATACAAAAAATACTATAAAGATAAAACTTATGATGAACATGTTGAGATGGCTGCAGACCGTCATAATGTTCGCATGAGTCAACTAAAGACGGAAGAAGAGGTACTAAAGATGGAACCAGCTCTTGCGGATGAGAATTTTATGAGTGTTAAAGTTGTAACCTCACCAAATCACGATAAGAAGGGATATATTCGTTATTTTGAGGATATACCAAAGATGCCATCAGAGCGTGAGATATCGGCTGGTTTAAAGCGTATTTATAGTACAGATTTTCCTGTAGTGGGTATTGTACAAGGGCAAGATGAGCGTTTTATTCATGAGAATGGAGACCTTGCATTTTCAGGTATAACGGGCAAGGAGGTTCGTTCGTCGCTAACAAATCAAGCCTTTGATATAGTAGAAGTTGACTTAAATAAACCAGTTCCAAGCAATGTTGATATTCTTATGATTGCAGACCCTCGTAAGGAGTATAATGGTGCAATTTTAGCAAATTATCAAGATTATGTCAACAAAGGTGGCGACCTAATCATGTTAGGTGAGCCTAATCGTTGGGATATCTTTAACCCTTTAATAAAGCAATTTGGGGTTCAATTAGAAAGAGGGCGTATAGTGAAGCCTATAAAGGGTAATCGTGCTGATGTACTTATTCAATTGCCAACAAAGGCAAGTGAAGATATATCATATTTTTTCGAGGAGAAGCGTAAAAAATATTGGTATAAAAATGTACTACATTCACCAGCACCATTATTATTCGAAGATGACGATAAGGGATTTAAGAGAACGCTTATTATGGAAACAGATACTATCAAGGGTATATCTTGGTTAGAACTTGAGACAACAAATTTTGACGATGATAAGCCTATATTTAACGCTGCTATTGGTGAAAGGTATGAACATAATTTCCCTCTTATTGCTTCTTTAGAGCGTAAAAATGGTGGCAAAACGCAAAGAATATTAATTTCAGGTGACACCGATTTTATGTCTAATGGCTGGTTAGGTGGTTGGAAGGCTGGTGTGAATGTAGATAATGGGACAGCAATAATGGGTGTCTATCAATGGATATCTAATGGAGAATCACCAGTTGATGTACGTCGTCCAGCTAACACAGACAACAAAATGTTCATGAAAGTTAACCAAGTTGGTATTAATAAGGCAATATTCATGTACTTTATAACAGTTATTTTAGCGGGATTTGCAGTATTTATCAACTTGAGGCGTAAGGCTAAATAGTTAGCGCTTAAAAATAAATAATTAATTTATTTTCAATGACTTACACTTAGCATAGTATTTCTATATGCTTTTGTTGAGGGCGATTCACTAAACACTGTTTTGTGAATCGCCCTCAACGAGCGATAGCGAGCGAACAACGCTTAAGAGGTAGACGTCCGGTTTTTGTTTACTTTTTTTTCAGCGATAAGTAACCCGTGTACAAAAAACTTTTCTTTATTTAATGAGGGGAATTCGCAAAACTATATTAGAACTGTAATTCAATTAGTTACAACCTGATAATAGTTGTTGATTACCCTTTATTTTAGTTAAATGGACTAAATTGGAGGTAACGACCCTCTAAAAATCCTACGGATTTTGATATAGGTTTAACACTTTTTACAACATAA
>CAYIZU010000226.1:0-1089 GCA_964367795.1 uncultured Rikenellaceae bacterium
ATCAACACCCACGTCAAAGCGTGTTGTTCCAGGGTCGTAATAGGTATAGAATTGCTTCTTTAGCGTTTCATCATAGCCCCTACCAACAATAAGAACAAAATGATCTGTAGTTCCCTCGTTATTATCTATTTTGTATCCCACGGTATGGTTTACACCAACTATTATAGGTCGCTTTTTATCTAAGTGTCTATTTATACAATCAGTAGCGTCTTTGTAATTTTTAGATACATTACTACCATAATTAACTAACACTCTTTTGCCATTCTTATTGACCTCGTGCATAAGCTTATACACCGCACTATGCCTGCCATGTTCATTTAATCCATATTTCTTTAGCATATCTTGACACATTATTAAGCAGCTAATCTTTTTAGTCATATCATAAGGGGTAAAAAGAGATTTATCCACAATAGATAGCGAGGGTTCTTTTGTGACAGGGGCAGTGGGCGGTGGAGTTGTAATATTTTCCTCTACGGTTTTAGCGGGTTTAGCTATGTGTTTACTATATAGCTCATCAACTTGGTTCTTAAAATTGCTGCTAAAATAGTATGCGGCTCCGCCTCCACATACTATTATGAAAATAGATAATAATAATAATTTTTTCATATGTGCGTATATTATAATTAGTAATTTAATTTTCAGCAAAGATACAAAAAAAAACTATATATTAATTTAATGATAAAAGTAATTGATAATTAGCTATTTAAGTTAATATACGTGTGTATTTGTAAATATTTTTGATGTCATTAATTTGGTTACTTGAAATATTATTCGTAGTTTTGCGAACCACAAACAATAAGTGAATGAAAATATACGTTACTAAAAAAGATAACGAGTGTATAATAAATAAATTTAATAAAGATGAAAAAGATTTTGGTTTTAATGCTTGTAGCATCGGTTTTATTTGTTTCTTGTGGTGGTAATGCCTCGAAGGATAAGAAGAGTGTTGCTACCAAGAGTGAAATTGCATCTAAAGATGTAGTTAAAGAGATTAAGAAGAGTAATAGTATCAAGGTGTTGTCGTTTCACTCTAAGAAGAGGTGCATCACATGTAATACTATTGAGAAACTGACCAAGGAGGTTGTTAAG
>CAYIZU010000226.1:1099-2592 GCA_964367795.1 uncultured Rikenellaceae bacterium
TTGTTAATATTTCGGATAAAGCCAATGAAGTGGTTGCTAATAAGTATGAGGTTACATGGTCGTCACTTGTATTAGATAATGGTAATCATGTTAATAATCTGACAAAAATGGCATTTCGCCATGCGAAAAATGAGCCAGAGGTATTTAAGAAGAATTTAAAGGCCGAGATAGCAAAACTTTTAGAATAATAATAATATGGAAATTAAGGTGTATGGTCCGGGTTGTGCCAAATGTAAATCAACCTATTCAGCAATAGAGAAGGTGATTAAAGAAAACAATCTTACGGTTACTCTTACTAAGGTGGAGGATATTATGGAGATAATGCAGTTAAATATTATGACAACGCCAGCTGTTGCCATTGATGGTAATGTCGTTATTAAAGGAAAGGTGCCATCGACAAGTGAAATTGTTGAGGCTATAAAAGCGGCGCATAAGCTAACTTGTTCATGTGGTGGAAACTGTTAATTAATTCATTATGATAAAGACAATTTTAATCTCTTTAGCTGTTGTTTTGTCGATAGGTAAAGATGATGGGAAAACGGCGCAAGAACAACTCGATCAGGCAAAAAAAAATAATAAGGTAGTTGTTATGCTTATTACGGATAAGAAAAGCTCTGCGAAAGAATGGGAGAAGAGAATTGATCAAGTTGTTGCTAAAGAATTAAATTTAGTTGCAGTTGAGTTAGATAGTGATAATCCTGCTAATAAAGAGTTGGCGAACCGGTTTAATGTTGAGTATATGAAATTGCCTGTGGCAGTTATTATATCAGGCAGTGGGGTTGTGGCTAATGTTATAAAAGAATTGCCTACAACACAACAATTAAGCGACTTAATACCAACACCTAAGTTCGGTGAAATATTGGGTTCATTAAGTGAGGGTAGGGCTATGTTTGTTGTTGTGTCTAACGATAAATTTGCTAATCACAGTAAAGTTATTAAAATGTGTATGAATGCAAGGCGAGAACTTAATGACGAGATTGATGTTATTATTGTTGATAGCAATGATAAAATGGAAGGTAAGCTATTGAGACTGTTGAAAATTACGGATGTACCAAAGGATAGCCATATCGTTGTGATTAATGGTGATGGTATGATATCAACACGCTTTTCAACGCTACCTACGCAGCAGAAGTTGAATGAGGCAGGTAAGGCGACTCAAGAAAAAGGTTGTGCCGGTGGCTGAGGTCCTAATTGTTAAAAATGGTATAGTTTATACCAAACGAGAGAATAGGAGGCTGTCTTGAATTATTTCGAGGCGGTCTCTTATCCTTGACACCGATTTGGTATGCCTTATAATTTTTTATCGGACAGTACTAAAAATTTGTATCAAAATTCAGTTTTGGTGCTTAGTGATGAGTATAAAACGGAGCGTACTTATGTACGTGAGTATTTATGCGATTCAGGAAGTGTCAAAAATGTTTTTGAGACAATTTCACTATATAGGGCAATTCGCAAAACTCTGTTTTGTGAATTGTCCTAAACGAGCGATAGCG
>CAYIZU010000227.1:0-2568 GCA_964367795.1 uncultured Rikenellaceae bacterium
GCTCTTAACAGCTAAAGAGGTGCGATCACATTTCTTTACAGCAATATTAAACGGAGATGTTCTTACTGTTGAGCCAGGCGGATCGTTAACCTTTAAAGCAGCTATAGTAGCAGCAGCTAATAAGTTAAAGATTAAAAAAATTATTATTACGGATCCAGGCAATGGAGAAATGGTTATCCCAGAAGCTAATCTAAGTTCCCTATTCAGTGGTTATAGCCAATTAGAAATAATTGATGGATTAGAATATTTAAATACAGAGAATGTAACGAATATGTCAAGTATGTTCGATGCTTGTAATTCATTAGACTCGATTAATCTATCATCATGGAATACATCCAATGTTACAAACATGAATTACATGTTTAGAAACGCTAGTTCATTATATTATATAAATGTAACAAATTGGAATACAGGATTTACAACAGGAATAGCAAGTGTTTTTAGCGGAGTAACCAATTTAACCGAAGTAATAATAGGCGAAAATTTAACAAAAGCAATATCTGATCAGATATTGCCACGAAGCACATTCCCATATTCAAACCCAGGCATATGGGTTCGTCAAGCCGATAGTAAAGAATCATCATTCATCCCAACAAGCGGCTCTCCTGCGTTAGCAGAGAAAGGTATATATAAACCTAAAGAAATTAGATCAAATTTCTTTACAGCAACATTAAGCGGAGATGTTCTTACTGTTGAGTCAGGCGGATCATTAACTTTTAAAGCAGCTATAGCAGCAGCAGCTAATAAATTAAAGATTAAAAAAATTATTATTACTGACCCAGGCAATGGAGAAATGGTTATCCCAGAAGCTAATCTAAGCTCTCTATTCAATGGTTATAGTCAATTAGAAATAATCGATGGATTAGAATATTTAAATACAGAGAATGTAACGGACATGTCTAATATGTTCTATAATTGTAATGTTCTAGATTCAATAAATCTATCTAACTGGAACACAACAAATGTAACGACTATGTCGAGTATGTTCTATAATTGCTTTTCATTACGTTATCTAGATTTAACAGGTTGCAATACTAAAAGAGCAAACGTTTTCTCTACGATGTTCTATGAAGTAGATAGTTTAACCGAAGTAATAATAGGCGAAAATTTAACAAAAGCAATATCCGATCAGATATTGCCACGAAATAGTTACCCATATTCAAACCCAGGCATATGGGTTCGTCAAGCCGATAGTAAAGAGTCATCATTCCTACCAACAAGCGGCTCTCCCGCATTAGCAGAGGAAGGTATATATAAATCTAAAGAGGTTAGATCACATTTCTTTACAGCAATATTAAACGGAGATGTTCTTACTGTTGAACCAGGCGGGTCATTAACTTTTAAAGCAGCTATAGCAGAAGCAGCTAATAAATTAACGATTAAAAAAATTATTATTACTGACCCAGGCAATGGAGAAATGATTATCCCAGAAGTTGATCTAAGCTCCCTATTCAGTGGTTATAGCCAATTAGAAATAATCGATGGATTAGAATATTTAAATACAGAGAATGTAACGAATATGTCTAATATGTTCGATGCATGTAATTTATTAGACTCGATAAATCTATCATCATGGAATACATCCAATGTTACAAACATGAATTACATGTTTAGAAACGCTAGTTCATTATATTATATAAATGTAACAAATTGGAATACAGGATTTACAACAGGAATAGCAAGTGTTTTTAGCGGAGTAACCAATTTAACCGAAGTAATAATAGGCGAAAATTTAACAAAAGCAATATCTGATCAGATATTGCCACGAAGCACATTCCCATATTCAAACCCAGGCATATGGGTTCGTCAAGCCGATAGTAAAGAATCATCATTCATCCCAACAAGCGGCTCTCCTGCGTTAGCAGAGAAAGGTATATATAAACCTAAAGAAATTAGATCAAATTTCTTTACAGCAACATTAAGCGGAGATGTTCTTACTGTTGAGTCAGGCGGATCATTAACTTTTAAAGCAGCTATAGCAGCAGCAGCTAATAAATTAAAGATTAAAAAAATTATTATTACTGACCCAGGCAATGGAGAAATGGTTATCCCAGAAGCTAATCTAAGCTCTCTATTCAATGGTTATAGTCAATTAGAAATAATCGATGGATTAGAATATTTAAATACAGAGAATGTAACGGACATGTCTAATATGTTCTATAATTGTAATGTTCTAGATTCAATAAATCTATCTAACTGGAACACAACAAATGTAACGACTATGTCGAGTATGTTCTATAATTGCTTTTCATTACGTTATCTAGATTTAACAGGTTGCAATACTAAAAGAGCAAACGTTTTCTCTACGATGTTCTATGAAGTAGATAGTTTAACCGAAGTAATAATAGGCGAAAATTTAACAAAAGCAATATCCGATCAGATATTGCCACGAAATAGTTACCCATATTCAAACCCAGGCATATGGGTTCGTCAAGCCGATAGTAAAGAGTCATCATTCCTACCAACAAGCGGCTCTCCCGCATTAGCAGAGGAAGGTATATATAAATCTAAAGAGGTTAGATCACATTTCTTTACAGCAATATTAAACGGAGATGTTCTTACTGTTGA
>CAYIZU010000228.1:0-2556 GCA_964367795.1 uncultured Rikenellaceae bacterium
GCGGAGACTCCACAGAATAAGGTGGATATTGAAATTATTACGGTTAAAGGTAATGTTACTCATCGTGGGAAAGGCTTGATTGGTGCTACTATAATAAAAGAGGATGGTAGCGGAGCAATGACAGATGATAAGGGTAATTTCTCTATTAATGTTATTGTAGGCTCTAAGATAGAGATTAGCTTTTCTGGAATGAAGAGTCAAATTATTACCATTAAAAAAGAGAATGCCGATAAATTATTAGTTGTTGAACTTAAAGAGGATGAATTAGCCATTGATGATGTAATCACAACAGGTTATGTTAATGTACGTAGACAAGGGTTTACGGGTAACACTGTGACCGTAAAGAGGGAAGATCTTCTTA
The DNA here is from genome assembly GCA_964367795.1 of uncultured Rikenellaceae bacterium. Lineage (GTDB taxonomy): Bacteria > Bacteroidota > Bacteroidia > Bacteroidales > Rikenellaceae > JADFUS01. The sequence goes on from CAYIZU010000228.1 coordinate 362, forward strand.
AAGCGTCAAAAACGAATGTTATTAAAGCATTACAATCATTTGACCCATCATTTAGGATGGTGGCCAATAACATGTGGGGTTCAGACCCTAACGCACTACCAGAGATGAATATTCGTGGTGCAAGTAGTATTGCTAAGCAACAAGCATCTTTCAATGCAGATGGGACAGTAACAAGAAACGATTTATCGAAATCGAATCTTCAAGATAATCCAAACCTACCAACATTTATTATGGATGGTTTTGAGATAAGTGCAACTAAACTATATGATTTTGATCCAAGTAGAATAGAGAGTGTAACCATCCTTAAGGATGCTGCTGCTACGGCTCTATACGGTTCGAGAGCAGCAAATGGCGTTGTGGTTATAACAACAGTCCAACCTAAAGCTGGTAAAGTTAATGTTGCATACAACTACGTTGGAACGATTCAAGCACCAGACTTAAGTGACTACAACCTACTCAATGCAGCAGAGAAGTTAGAGGTTGAAAAGAAAGCCGGTTATTTCACTTGGGACCCTGCGAGAAATGAATTTGACAGCCCATATAGTTTAGCTCTTGAATACAATAAAAAACGTGGAGATATTTTACGTGGTGTTGATACTGACTGGATGTCACTTCCCCTAAGGAATGTTTTTAATAGCAAACATTCGGTGTATATTGATGGTGGTTCGGAGAACATACGCTACGGTGTAGATTTGAACTACACTGACGGGGATGGTGTAATGAAAGGTTCAGGACGTGATAACTATAGTGCAGGTATTTATCTACAGTATAATATCAATAATTTATCTATCCGTAATCATGTAACATTTCAGCAGACTAACTCTACGGAATCAATGTACGGGAGCTTTTCAGATTATACAATACAGCAGCCATATGATGCCTATCAAGATGAGAATGGAGTGCTTCTTCGTGAATTAGAGTGGGGAACAGATTCGCGTATGAACCCTCTTTATGAATCAACGTTAGGTAATTTTAATAGGTCGCAGTCAAGGGAATTTGTTAATAACCTTACCGTGAACTGGAATATAACAAATGATTTACTATTTAAGAGTCAGTTAAGTTTAATACTTGACAATGGTGGTAGTGATGAATTTTATGATCCATTATCATTAAATGGTAGAAATATTAATGAGGCTTCCGAGACAAATCTTCAGTCGGGAACCTACTATAAATCTAATAACGAGAGCCTTAGTGTGCAGTTTAATTCAACATTATCATATAATAAGAAGATAGATAATCATATGATAAACGCAACAGCAGGTTACGAGATAAGAGAGAATAATGATAGTTATAACTCAACAACATTTATTGGTTTCCCTTCAGGAACACTATCTTCACCACAATACGCTTCAGAAGTGTATGGCAAACCATCGTTTAGTGATGGTATGGTACGTAGTGTAGGTGGTTTCTTAGCTTTGAACTATTCATTTAAGGACATTTATCTATTTGACTTAAACTCTAGATATGAGGGGTCGTCGAACTTTGGTTCAGGTAGACCTTACGGTTTATTCTGGGCAGGTGGATTTGGTATTAATATTCATAAATACGAATTCATGAACGATGTAAAGTGGGTTAATTCACTACGTGTACGTGGTTCGTTTGGAGAGACAGGTAAAGCTAACTTTGCGCCATATCAAGCTCAAACAACATTTGAGGTGTTAACAGATGAGTGGTATAAGACAGGATACGGGGCTGAGCTTAAAGCATTAGGAAATAGCAATCTATCGTGGGAGAGAACTCAAACACTTGATGTTGGATTTGAAACTTCGCTATTGGATAATAAAGTATTTTTTAAGGCTTCATATTATGAGAAGAGAACAAAAGATTTGGTTAGTTCAGTAACGGTACCTTCGTCGACAGGTTTTACAACATATTATGATAATGTTGGTGAGACATCTAATATTGGTTATGAGTTAGATTTAAGGGTAACTGCTATTCAAAAGAATGATTTACAGTTAATTATTAATGCTAACCTTGCACATAACAAGAATACTTTAGAGAAGATATCAGAGAGTCAAAAGGCATATAACTTAATGGTGCAAAATTCGTTCAACTACACAAATCTTTACCAATTAAATCAACTTGGCTTAGACAATGTAATGCCATTCCTTCAGTATGAGGAGGGTGGTTCGCAGACAGCAATCTATGGAGTACAATCTTTAGGTATTGATCCTGCAACAGTACAAGATGTTTAT
>CAYIZU010000229.1:0-2512 GCA_964367795.1 uncultured Rikenellaceae bacterium
AAACGACAACGACAGAACGTATACTTTTCTACACAGGAAAATCACATAAGATAGGTGAGGTGCACGAAGGTGCTGCTACTATGGACTGGATGGTTCAAGAGCAGGAACGTGTTATAACAATCACATCGGCTGCTACTACCGCCTATTGGAAATTTTTAAATGATACATTCCAGATTAACATTATAGATACTCCTGGACACGTGGACTTTACCGTTGAGGTTGAGCGTTCACTTCGTGTTCTTGATGGTGCAGTAGCTACTTTCTGTGCTGTGGGTGGAGTAGAGCCGCAGAGTGAAACTGTTTGGCGTCAAGCTGACAAATACGCTGTGCCTCGTATCGGTTATGTTAACAAAATGGATAGAACAGGTGCTGACTTCTTAAATGTTGTTGCACAGATAAAAGAGCGTTTAGGTGCTAATCCAGTGCCTATAGTACTACCTATCGGTGCAGAAGAGAAATTTGAGGGGTTAGTTGACCTTATCCATAATCGTTCAATCATTTATTATGACGATAAGAGCACACGCGATAACTACAATTATGGCGAGATACCAGCTCACATGGCAGCGGAAGTTGAAATGTATCGTAATAACATGATTGAGGAGATAGCTGCCTCTGACGACGAGTTGATGGAGAAATTCTTCGATGCTCCAGAGACAATAACTCCTGATGAAATTATAGCTGCGCTTCGTAAAGCAACTATTAACATGAGCGTAATACCGATGCTTTGTGGTACTTCGTTCAAGAATAAGGGTATTCAAATACTACTTGATAGTGTTATATCATTCCTTCCATCTCCACTTGATGTTCCAGCTATTGAGGGACATGCAGCAGATGACCAAGAAGAGATTATATCACGTAAGCCAGATGTGAACGAGAAATTTAGTTCACTTGCTTTCAAAATAGCAACAGACCCATTCGTTGGTCGTTTAGCTTTCGTTCGTATCTACTCAGGTAAACTTGATGCAGGTTCATATGTATTCAATACTCGTTCGGGTAAGAAAGAGCGTATTAGCCGTATCTATCAGATGCATGCTAACAAGCAGAATCCTATGGAGAGTGTTGAGGCAGGAGATATTTGTGCAGTAGTTGGTTTTAAAGATATCCGTACAGGTGATACTCTTTGTGATGAAACAGCTAAAATAGTTCTTGAGTCTATGTCGTTCCCTGAACCAGTTATTGGTTTGGCTATTGAACCTAAGACACAGAAAGATTTAGATAAATTAGGTATTGGTCTTGGTAAACTTGCTGAAGAGGATCCAACTTTCACTGTTAAAACAGACGAGAATTCAGGTCAAACAATCATCAGTGGTATGGGTGAGCTTCACCTTGAGGTTATTGTTGACCGTTTACGTCGTGAGTTTGGTGTTGAAATCAACCAAGGAGCTCCTCAAGTTAACTACAAAGAGGCTCTTACTCAAACTGTTGAGCATCGTCAAACATTCAAGAAGCAAACGGGAGGTCGTGGTAAATTCGCAGATATAGTATTTACAATAGGGCCAAGAGAGGATCATACTAAGGAGGGATTAGAGTTCCAAGATGTGGTTAAAGGAGGTAACATTCCTAAAGAATTTATCCCATCTGTTGAGAAAGGATTTAATTCGGCTATGGCTAACGGTCCACTTGCAGGTTTCCCTATTGATAGCATGAAGATAGTTCTTAAGGATGGATCATTCCACCCAGTAGACTCTGACCAGTTATCGTTCGAGATATGTGCTCGTAATGGTTTCCGTGTGGCTGCTCAAAAAGCTGGTGCGGTGATTATGGAGCCTATCATGAAGGTTGAAGTTGTTACCCCAGAGGAGAGTATGGGTGATATCATCGGCGACTTAAACAAGCGTCGTGGTCAAGTAAACGGTATGGAGTCGCGTAATAATGCTCGCGTTGTTAAGGCTAACGTACCTCTATCTGAGATGTTTGGATATGTTACTGTACTACGTACAATTTCATCTGGTCGTGCTACATCTTCAATGGAGTTCTCACACTTCTCTGAAGTACCAACAAACGTTGCTAAAGATGTAATCGAGAAATCATCAAATAAATTAAACACTGAATTAGAGTAAAAAATTATGAGTCAAAAAATAAGAATTAAACTAAAGTCATTCGACCATAGTTTAGTAGATAAGTCGGCAGCGAAGATTGTTTCTACAGTTACTTCTACAGGTGCCGTGGTGAGTGGTCCGATACCTCTTCCTACAAGAAAGAAGATTTTTACTGTTAACCGTTCAACATTCGTTAACAAGAAATCACGTGAGCAATTCCAACTTTGTACTTTTAACAGAGTAATTGATATTTATAGCTCAACACCTAAAACTATCGATGCACTTATGAAGTTAGAACTTCCAAGTGGTGTAGAGGTTGAAATAAAGGTTTGATAATAACGATAAAAACCGTCCTGATTTGTTTCTGGACGGTTTTTTTTCGCCTCACGCCGGCTGGGCGGTCTTCCAGACCGGTGATTAGGGCAATTCGCAAAACTCTGTTTTGTGAATTGTCCTAAACGAGCGATAGCGAG
>CAYIZU010000230.1:0-2503 GCA_964367795.1 uncultured Rikenellaceae bacterium
GTAAAATATTTAACAAATTTATATCTTTGTGGTCTATTAAGGGGTAAAATTATGGATTATAAAGAGATTTTAGGTTTAGTCTTGCCGAGTAAGACGTTGGATTATTTTGAGATAGTATCGTATGATTTATGTGAATTTCGAGTAGATTTATATTTAGAAGAGAAGCCATATCTACCCGAAGGCTATAGTTCAGAAGATATAGTTTCACATGGATTTACACGCGAGATGATGATACAATATTTTCCATTTATGGATAAATCTATGTATTTACATGTAAAGCGTCGTCGTTATCTGATAAAGTCCACGGGAAAGACCTATAATAGAGATTTGAGTCTTATGTTTAAAGGCACAAGAATTACAGCGGAGTTCGCTGCTTTTTTAAAATGGGTATATCAGTAATAGTACCGACAGCATCAGTAGTGTCGCCCGACGTTATGATATTGACGAACGTAAACTACATAATTATTACTTTAATAAGATAAGCGATTTCGGAGAGTGGACAGCACGTCTGCACGCAAAAGAATACCTGATTTTTCCAGAGAATATAGGAGAGCGACTATGTATTGATGAAACTGTTCTTTCGGATGGGGAACTATATACTATTGTCTCTAATGATGCGGCTATGTGTAAGAAAGGAGCCTTGGTAGCTATTGTTAAAGGGACAAAAGCAGATATTGTCAGTAAAGCACTTAATAAGATACTAAGGAATAAAGTTTTATTTATCTCTATGGATTTCTCTAAGTCTATGGCAAAGATAGCACGAGAGAGCTTTCCTAATGCTATACACGTAATAGATAGGTTTCACGTACAAAAATTAATAAACGACACTGTGCAAGATGTGCGTATTAAGTATCGTTGGGAAGCGCAAGGGGTAGAAGATAAGTATAGAGAGAAATGCAAGAAAGAGGGCAGAAAATATGAACAGACGGTTTTCTTTAACGGTGATACAATCGCACAACTTTTCATTCGGTCTCGTTATGCTTTAATGATGAATAAGTTAGATTGGAGCGATTCTCAAAAGGAGAAAATGATGATATTATTCGACCATTTCCCTGATGTGGAGGTTGCTTATAATATAGCGCAGGATTTTAGAAATATTATATTTAATAAAGACAAGATTAAGGAGATAAAGAAGAAACATAAACAATATGCTGACAGACAGGCTATTTTAAATCTGATTAATGACACAAATACACGTATATTAACCCAGCAGGAATACATTGTTGCATTCTATAAAACGCAACTAAATATTTGGTATAATAAAATTGAGCAAACGGATAAAGATAAAATGTTTACCAGTATTATGAATACTTTTCAAGATAAAGCTACCGAAATCATTAACTATTTCATTAACGGATTTTATAATGCAAGAGCAGAAGCACTAAATGCTAAAATAAAAGATTTTAGAAGAAATTTAAGAGGTGTTAAAAATCAAACATGTTTTTTATTCAGACTCCAAAATGTACTCGCTTAACACCATTACCCACACAAATTCGGAAAGAACCGGAATAACTGAGGCTGTCTCGAATTAGTTAATAATTCGAGACAGCCTCTTATTATCTCGCACAAAAAGAGAAATGTAATTTCTCTAAAAAAGTTTTGTCTCGTTTTCCAAAACGAGCCGTCGGAGACACGAAAAAATATTCTCTAAATTGAATAAATCTAAATTATCTACCGACAAATATGAGGTCGCCTATTAGAGTCTAAAACCCGTTAAGACGACCCCCTCTTTTTTATTTTCCTGTAAACGCGAAGTTTGATTTCCACGCACTGCGCTCAGGTGAGTTGTTTAGTATCCATCGAGCTCTTACACTCTGCTCTTTTGATATTGCTACGTGTAAACCACCTGCATCATCCATAATATTCTCTGATAAGAAATATATAGCATCATCTTCGTCATAATAATTTAGGTTTTGACTATCACTTCTATAATTAACAGTATCATCACAGTAATCAGATGGTATGTTTCCACTTTGCGAGTGAAGATATGTTGGAAGAAGCCCCAAATATCTACCTATTGAGTTGATAAGATGGTTATATGAATATTGACCACTCACTTCAAGATTTACTAACTCGAATAGGTTATATATAACACCCATGTTATTAACCTCAAAAGGCGTTGTGCCATCATATTCAGCTAAGGTAATACCCTCTGGTGCTGCTGACATATCAGTTCCTGCATTAACGTATGCAGGTAGACAGTTAAAGATTACTTTAGTGCTGAATTCAGATACGTTGTTATCTCTATCTGAAACTAACCACACGTTCATATACTTATCAGCACTCCAATCAAGGTCATTATTCTTGATAAATTGATAAATATCAACAGTTACCTTATTTTCTTCATCCTTTTCGATAATCTCCTTACGAGTCACCCTATTTATTCCCGGTTCTTTAAGCAAGTCACCATCTGGATTATATATAGCAGCTTTAAATTCAATACCACTATTTACACCTGTTGCATATTTACTAATAGTTCCAGCAAAAGCCTTGTTTATCTTGT